>NZ_JBHYMK010000054.1:0-55844 GCF_042743065.1 Streptomyces sp. NPDC058872 | reverse complement strand
AACGCCCGGTTACATTCCGAACCCGGAAGCTAAGCCTTTCAGCGCCGATGGTACTGCAGGGGGGACCCTGTGGGAGAGTAGGACACCGCCGAACAGATGCCCTTTTAGCTCAGTCGGTAGAGCGTCTCCATGGTAAGGAGAAGGTCAACGGTTCGATTCCGTTAAAGGGCTCCAAGAGAGAAGGCCCCCGCCTTATGGCGGGGGCCTTCTGCGTTTCTGGGGCGTGCTCGGCACAGGCCTTCCAAGGGGTGCGGTCCTGCCCGGCGAATCCACGACGCCCTCGGCCCCATGGCTCACCACCCGTACGGGTACGACCTGTTGGACGGGGAAAAGGCGGTGCCCTCCTCGCGAGGGGCGAGGAGGGCACCGGG
Source organism: Streptomyces sp. NPDC058872 (assembly GCF_042743065.1). Lineage (NCBI taxonomy): Bacteria > Bacillati > Actinomycetota > Actinomycetes > Kitasatosporales > Streptomycetaceae > Streptomyces > Streptomyces sp. NPDC058872. The sequence continues at coordinate 55,473 of NZ_JBHYMK010000054.1, read as the reverse complement.
CGGTTCAGCGGGGGTCCGGCTCGCGGAGGCGCAGCGCAAGGATGGCCATGTCATCGGACGCAGGGGCCTGGGCGAAGCGTTCGACCGCACGGAGCACCCGGGAGGCGACCGCCCCGGCCGTCAGGCCGGTACACGTCCTGAGCACCTCGGCGAGTCCGTCGTCGCCCAGCATGCGGCTTCCTTCGCGTCGCTCCGTCACACCGTCCGTGACACAGAGGAGGACGTCCCCGGGGTCGAGCGTGACCGTCTGCTCGTACAGCTCCAGGTCCTCCATCACGCCCAGGAGCGGCTGCGGCTCGGCCGCCGGCTCGACCGTGCCGTCCGGCCTGAGGCGCAGCGGCAGCGGGTGCCCCGCGCAAACGACCTTGAGGATCGCGGAACCGTCCTCCTGCGGACGCATCTCACCGTAGAGGAGCGTCAGGAAGCGGCTGCGGGTGCCCTCGTCGAGGATCGCTGCGTTCAAGCGCTCCAGTACGGCCGGACCGCCGAAGCCCTCGCGCGCGAGGAGGCGCAGGGCGTGGCGGGCCAGACCGGTGACGGCAGCGGCTTCCGGGCCCGTGCCGCAGACGTCGCCGATGGCGAAGCCGTACGCGCCGTCCCGGATCGGGAAGAGGTCGTAGAAGTCGCCGCCGACCTCGTTGCCCTCGCCCGCCGCGCGGTAGATGACGTCCACCTCGACACCGGGGATCGTGGGGAGGCCCGGAGGGAGGAGGCTGCGCTGGAGGGACTGGCTGATCGCCACGCGCTCCGAGTACAAGCGGGCGTTGTCGAGGGCCAGGGCCGCCCGGCGGGAAAGGTCCTCGGCGAGCTCCAGGATCTCCTGGCGGAAGTGGTCCTCCGAAGGCCGGCCGAGGGTCAGCATGCCGATGACGCGGTTACGGGCGACCAGCGGCAGGACCACCGTCTCCCCGGCGACCGTGCTCGCGGTCGCCAGGGTGGTGTCGATGCCGGAGGAGAGCGGGCTCGTCGGATGCTCGAGGGCCTGCACCGAAGCGGTGAGCGCGGCCCGGTGGGCGGCATGGGCCGGTGCGGTCCAGACACGGGCGCCGGGAGTCGGCACCGGGTCGGGCGGGGCGATCGAGGACAGCAGGTCCTTGAGGCCGTCGATGCGGTCCTCGTCCTCGTGGAGCACGTACGAGAGGTACGGATCCGAGGACTGGTCGGCAATCGTGTAGACCGCGCACCAGGTGGCGAGGGTGGGAACCGTCATCTGGGCCATCAGGGCCAGGGTCTGGTCCCGGTCGAGGGTGCCGGCCAGGAGGTCGGAGGCTTCGACGAGGAAGCTGAGGGAGCCGCGGCGGAGCCGTTCGAGCTCGCCCAGGCGGGCGGACTCCACGGCGAGGGCGATGCGGTCGGCGGCGAACTGGAGGCGCAGGGCCTCCTCGTTCGAGTAGCGGTTCGCGGCCTCGGCCGCCACGCCCAGGGAGCCGGTCAGCCGGCCCTCGACCTTGAGCGGCACGGTGACGACCGAGCGCATGCCGGTGCCCTCGAGGAGCGGGACGGCGCCGGGCACGGCGGCCAGGTCCTCGTGGACGGCGGGCATGCGGGCGGAGCCGTAACGACTGGCGCCGGTCTCCACGGGCACCCGGGCGAAGCGCTGTCGGGCGGCCGGCAGACCGGTCGAGGCCCGTACCTCGAGCTCCGTCTCGTCGTCGGTCGCGAGCAGGAGGAAGGCGGCGTCGCCGTCGAGCATGTCGCGGGCGCGTTCGACCGTGCGCTGCAGGAGGCCGTCGAGGTCGTCGGGGGCGGGAGAGCCGATGAAGACCTCGAAGGGGTCGGCCGTGCGGTTCTCGGCGCCCGGCTCGGCGGCGGGGCGCTGCGGAGTCTGCAGGACGGCGCGCTCGTGCTCCCGCACCAGGAGGCAGACGGTGGAGGGCTCGCCCTCGGCGTCGCGCACGCGCAGGTGGGAAGCGTAGACGGGGATCACGCGTCCGTTGGCGCAGCGGATGCCGTAACTGCCCTCCCAACGGGAGAGGCGCAGGGCTTCGGCGAGGCCGGTGCCGGTGCCGGGGGTGTGGGGCCAGGCGGCGAGGTCGCCGAGCGGCCTGCCGGTGACCTGTTCGGAGCGGTGGCCGAAGAGTTCTTGGGCGTCCTCGTTCCACGCGGTGATCGTTCCCTTGCGGTCGATCTGGGCGACGGCGACGCGGACGCGGCTCTCGGCGACGGGGAGGAGGGCGTCCGGGACGACGGGGCCGGCGGAGCGGGTGCCGATGGGACGCTGCGGAAGGTCCAGGTGGAACCAGACGTGTTTGCGGGTGGGGGAGTAGTCGACGCCCCAGCGGTGGGCGAGGGCCGCACAGAGCAGCAGCCCGCGGCCGTTCTCGCGGTCCGGGTTGGCGAACGCGGGGCCGCCCGCCTGGACGGGGATCTCCCGCTCGGGATAGCGGTCGGCTACCTCGATCCGGATGCTGTCGTCGGAGCGGAGGCAGAGGACCTCGGCGGCCGTACCTGCGTGGATGACGGCATTGGTGACGAGTTCACTGGTGAGGACGACGGCGTCGTCGACCAGCTCGGGATGCCCCCAGCCCTGCAGGGTGTCCCGGACGAAGGCGCGGGCGGCCGCGACGGACCGCCCGACGGGCTCGAAGCTGGCAGTCGCCCGCGCGGTGATCACAGCACTCCTCGTACGCGTCTCGACGCCCGGCTCTGCCATGCTCGGTCTGCCCCTCCCACTGCCCGGTGGTCGTACGCACACCACACCGCGCCCGCCGGGCGGACCGGGGCGGTTGGACAGCCGCATGCCAGGTTACTTACCTTCGCTGTCCGAGCGGACGCCGGTCGCCACTGTTTCCGTCCCACGGGGGTAGGGACGTAGGGGCGAAGCTGCCGAACTGTTATCGCCTGGTTCGGCCACGGTGAAACACTGGGCAGGCTACTGGCGGAAGCCGGAGCAGTACGGTCGACCCCTTTCGGGAGGGACACGGTGGAGTCTGGCACGGCGGCGCGGCGCAGCGCAGGCAATGGCACGCGCGCGAAGAGCGGGCGTTCCCGTGGGGGGACGGTTCAGGTGGACGCGGCGGCGCTGGAGCGGTTGCTGACCGCACTGGTGTCGATGCGGGACGGGAACTTCCGCAAACGGCTCACGGTGTCCGGTGACGGGGTCATGGCGGAGATCTCCGCCGTGTTCAACGAGGTGGCCGACCGGCAGATGCACGTGACGGGGGAGCTGTCGCGGGTCCGCCGGGTGGTGGGCCGCGAGGGCAAGCTGTCCGAGCGCCTGGAGGCGGGGGCCAGCGAGGGGGCCTGGGCGGCGGCCATCGAGGCGGCGAACGCGCTCGTCGACGACCTGGCCCGACCGGTCTCCGAGGTGGGACGGGTGCTCCTGGCGGTGGCCGAGGGAGATCTCGACCAGCGGATGGAGCTGCGTACCGAGGGCGCCGACGGGATGGTGCGGCCGTTGCGCGGCGAGTTCCTGAAGGTCGCGCGCACCGCCAACAACCTGGTCGACCAGCTCTCGGTGTTCGCCTCCGAGGTGACCAGGGTCGCGGTCGAGGTGGGCACCGACGGCAAGCTGGGCGGTCAGGCCCAGGTGCGAGGGGTGTCCGGTTCGTGGAAGGACCTCACGGACTCGGTCAACACCATGGCGAACCGACTGACGGCACAGGTCCGGGACATCGCGCTGGTGACCACGGCGGTTGCGGACGGTGACCTGTCGCAGAAGGTCACGGCGAACGTCGCCGGCGAGATGCTGGAGCTGAAGAACACCGTCAACCGGATGGTGGACCAGCTGTCGTCGTTCTCGTCCGAGGTCACCCGCGTCGCCCGCGAGGTGGGCACCGAGGGGGAGCTCGGCGGCCAGGCGGAGGTGGCCGGCGTCGCCGGCGTGTGGAAGGACCTCACCGATTCCGTCAACACGATGGCGGGCAACCTCACCAATCAGGTGCGCGGCATCGCCGAGGTGACGACGGCGGTGGCCAATGGTGACCTGTCGCAGAAGGTCAGGGTCTCCGCACGCGGTGAGATCGCCCAGCTCGCCGACACCATCAACCAGATGACCGAGACGCTGCGGACCTTCGCCGACGAGGTGACCCGGGTGTCGGGCGAGGTCGGGGCACAGGGCCTCCTCGGCGGTCAGGCGCAGGTGCCGGGTGCCGCAGGAACGTGGAAGGACCTGACGGATTCCGTCAACACGGTCTTCCGGAACATCACCACGCAGGTGCGGGACATCGCGCAGGTGACGACGGCGGTGGCCAACGGCGATCTGTCGCAGAAGGTCACGGTGGACGTGGCCGGCGAGATGCTGGAGCTGAAGAACACCGTCAACACCATGGTCGACCAGCTGTCGGCCTTCGGTTCCGAGGTGACCCGGGTCGCCCGCGAGGTCGGCGTCGAGGGTCTGCTGGGCGGTCAGGCCGAGGTGCCGGGGGCGGCGGGCACCTGGAAGGACCTCACCGACTCGGTGAACACGGCCTTCCGCAACCTGACCGGTCAGGTGCGGGACATCGCGCAGGTGACGACGGCGGTGGCCAACGGCGATCTGTCGCAGAAGGTCACGGTGGACGTGGCCGGCGAGATGCTGGAGCTGAAGAACACCGTCAACACGATGGTGTCGCAGCTGTCGTCCTTCGCCGACCAGGTGACCCGGATGGCCCGGGACGTGGGCACGGAGGGCCGACTGGGCGGCCAGGCGCGGGTGGACGGCGTGTCCGGGCGCTGGCGCGAGCTCACGGACTCCGTGAACTTCATGGCCGGCAACCTGACCTCGCAGGTGCGGCAGATCGCGCAGGTGACGACCGCGGTGGCGCGGGGTGACCTGTCGCAGAAGATCGACGTGGACGCGCGCGGCGAGATCCTGGAGCTGAAGAACACCATCAACACGATGGTGGACCAGCTGTCGGCCTTCGCCGACCAGGTGACCCGGGTCGCCCGTGAGGTGGGCACCGACGGTCGGCTCGGCGGCCAGGCGCAGGTGCCGGGCGTGGCCGGGGTGTGGCGTGACCTGACGGACTCGGTGAACGGCATGGCCGGCAACCTCACCACCCAGGTCCGCAACATCGCCCAGGTCGCCACCGCGGTGGCGCGGGGTGACCTGTCGCAGAAGATCGACGTGGACGCGCGCGGCGAGATCCTGGAGCTGAAGAACACCCTCAACACGATGGTGGACCAGCTGTCGGCCTTCGCCGACCAGGTGACCCGGGTCGCCCGCGAGGTGGGCACCGAGGGCATCCTCGGCGGTCAGGCCGAGGTCCAGGGGGTCTCCGGTACGTGGAAGGACCTCACCCAGTCCGTCAACTTCATGGCGAACAACCTGACCTTCCAGGTCCGCAACATCGCCGAGGTCACCACGGCGGTGGCGCGCGGCGACCTGTCGAAGAAGATCACGGTCGACGCCAAGGGCGAGATCCTGGAGCTGGTGACCACCGTCAACACGATGGTCGACCAGCTGTCGAACTTCGCCGACGAGGTGACCCGGGTGGCCCGTGAGGTGGGCACCGAGGGCATCCTGGGCGGTCAGGCACGGGTGCGCGGGGTGACCGGCATCTGGAAGGACCTGAGCGACAACGTCAACTTGATGGCGAACAACCTGACGAGCCAGGTGCGCAACATCTCCCGGGTTTCCGCGGCGGTCGCCAACGGTGACCTGACGAAGAAGGTCACCGTCGAGGCGCGAGGTGAGGTCGCGGAGCTCGCCGACACCGTCAACACCATGGTGACCACCCTGTCGTCGTTCGCCGACGAGGTGACCCGGGTGGCCCGTGAGGTGGGCACGGACGGCATCCTGGGCGGTCAGGCCCGGGTTCCGGGCGTGTCGGGCACCTGGAAGGACCTGACGGACTCGGTGAACGGCATGGCCGACAACCTCACCGGCCAGGTGCGTCAGATCGCAGCGGTCACGACCGCCATCGCCAAGGGCGACCTCACCAAGAAGATCGACATCGATGCGCGCGGTGAGATCCAGGAGCTGAAGAGCACCATCAACACGATGGTCGACCAGCTGTCGAACTTCGCCGAGGAGGTCACCCGGGTGGCCCGCGAGGTGGGCACGGACGGGCAGTTGGGCGGTCAGGCCCGGGTGCGCGACGTGGACGGCACCTGGCGGGACCTGACGGAGTCGGTGAACGAGATGGCCGGAAACCTGACCCGTCAGGTGCGGGCGATCGCGGCCGTCGCCACTGCGGTGACCCGGGGCGATCTCAACCTCAAGATCGACGGCGTTGATGCGGCGGGCGAGATCCAGGCCCTCCAGGAGAACATCAACACCATGATCGCCAACCTGCGCGACACCACCCTCGCCAACGAGGAGCAGGACTGGCTGAAGGGCAACCTGGCCCGCATCTCCGGTCTGATGCAGGGCCGGCGGGACCTGGACGACGTGGCCTCGCTCATCATGAGCGAGCTGACGCCGGTGGTCTCCGCCCAGCACGGCGCCTTCTTCGTCGCCATGCCGACGGGCTCCGCGCACAGCGACGCCGAACTCGTGGGAGAGGGCGACGGTTCGTACGAGTTGAGGATGCGCGGCAGCTACGGATACTCCGCCGGTTCCATGCCGACCTCGTTCCGTCCCGGCGAGACGCTCATCGGAACGGCGGCCGAGGAGAAGCGGACCATCCAGGTCAACGTGCCGCCGGGCTATCTGAAGATCTCGTCCGGGCTCGGCGAGGCCTCACCCGCGCACGTGATCGTGTTGCCGGTGCTCTTCGAGGGGAAGGTGCTCGGCGTGATCGAGCTGGCGTCCTTCCAGCCGTTCACCCAGATCCAGCGCGACTTCCTCAACCAGCTGGCCGAACTGATCGCCACCACGGTCAACACCATCAGCGTCAACACCAAGACGGAGGTGTTGCTCCAGCAGTCGCAGGAGCTCACCGAGCAGCTGAAGGAACGCTCGGCCGAGCTGGAGCACCGACAGAAGGAGCTCCAGGGATCCAATCTGGAGCTGGAGGAGAAGGCGGAGCTGCTGGCCCGGCAGAACCGCGACATCGAGGTGAAGAACACCGAGATCGAAGAGGCCCGGCAGGTGTTGGAGGAGCGGGCGGAGCAGCTCGCGGTCTCCATGCGGTACAAGTCGGAGTTCCTCGCCAACATGTCGCACGAGCTGCGGACGCCGCTCAACTCGCTGCTGATCCTGGCCAAGCTGCTCGCGGACAACGCCGAGAGCAACTTGACCCCGAAGCAGGTCGAATTCGCGGAGACCATCCACGGTGCCGGCTCCGATCTGCTCCAGTTGATCAACGACATCCTCGACCTGTCGAAGGTCGAGGCGGGCAAGATGGACGTCTCCCCGACCAGGATCGCGCTGGTCCAGCTCGTCGACTACGTGGAGGCCACGTTCCGGCCGCTCACGGCGGAGAAGGGACTCGACTTCTCGGTGCGGGTCTCGCCGGAGCTGCCCGCCACGCTCCACACCGACGAGCAGAGGCTGCTCCAGGTGCTGCGGAACCTGTTGTCCAACGCGGTGAAGTTCACCGACACCGGTGCGGTGGAGCTGGTGATCCGGCCGGCCGGCGGGGACGTGCCGCAGTCGATCCGCGAGCAGCTCCTGGAGGCCGGTTCGCTCCGCGACCCGGAGGCCGATCTGATCGCGTTCTCGGTGACCGACACCGGGATCGGCATCGCGGCGAGCAAGATGCGGGTCATCTTCGAGGCCTTCAAGCAGGCGGACGGCACGACCAGCCGGAAGTACGGCGGCACCGGTCTCGGGCTCTCGATCAGCCGGGAGATCGCACGGCTGCTCGGTGGCGAGATCTATGCGGCGAGCGAGCCCGGTCGCGGTTCGACGTTCACGCTCTACCTGCCGTTGAGCCCGATGGAGCTGATGCCGGGCGGCTACGGACCGGGCGCACTGGACGTCGGCGACCTGCCGCAGGGCGGCGAGGAGGGAACGGTCGGGGCGGCTCACGCCTTCCCCTACTTCCCGCCGCCGGTACGGACGGAGGCGCGGTCCGGGGCGGGGGCGCTGTTCCGGCACCGCAGGAAGGTCGCGGCCGAGGCCGCCGGGGCCGCGGAGGCGGCGGGAGCCCAGGGCGCGGCGGCCCGGGAGGAGCTGCCGATGGAGGCCGCGCCGCGCCGCACCTTCGGTTTCTCCGGCGAGAAGGTGCTCATCGTCGACGACGACATCCGCAACGTCTTCGCGCTCACCAGCGTTCTGGAGCAGCACGGGCTCGCGGTCCTGTACGCCGAGAACGGGCGGGAGGGCATCGAGGTCCTGGAGCAGCACGACGACGCGGCGGTCGTGCTGATGGACATCATGATGCCGGAGATGGACGGGTACGCCACGACGACCGCGATCCGGCGGATGCCCCAGTTCGCCGGGCTTCCGATCATCGCGCTGACGGCGAAGGCGATGAAGGGGGACCGGGAGAAGGCGATCGAGTCGGGTGCCTCGGACTACGTCACCAAGCCGGTCGACCCCGATCACCTGCTGTCCGTGATGGAGCAGTGGATGAGGAGGGCCTGATTCCCGTGCCGGGGGCCGCACGGCCCCCGGCATCTTCCGGCATCCGTCGACGGATGCCCACGGGAGCGTGTGAGAGGCTGCGATACGGGGAACCTTCTGGTCTCGCGTTGCGTTTCCGCTATGTGCACAGTGACATCGCGGTGACAGGGTGTGGCGACGGACGGGGTGCGGCTACGATGACCGGCACAAGGACGGACGGCGCTAGGGAGTCGTCTTCTGGGGCGGCGCCCGGTGCTTCCCCCGGTTCGGGGGTCCGGGGCGAGCCGTTGCCGGGACGAGGAGGACGGGGCATGGTGCAGAAGGCCAAGATCCTCCTGGTCGATGACCGGCCGGAGAATCTGCTGGCGCTGGAGGCCATTCTCTCCGCGCTCGATCAGACGCTGGTGCGGGCATCGTCCGGGGAGGAAGCGCTCAAGGCGCTGTTGACGGACGACTTCGCGGTCATCCTGCTCGATGTTCAGATGCCCGGAATGGACGGTTTCGAGACCGCTGCCCACATCAAGCGGCGCGAGCGGACCCGGGACATCCCGATCATCTTCCTCACCGCGATCAACCACGGGCCCCACCACACGTTCCGGGGTTACGCGGCCGGGGCGGTCGACTACATCTCCAAGCCCTTCGATCCGTGGGTGTTGCGGGCCAAGGTCTCCGTCTTCGTCGAGCTCTACATGAAGAACTGCAAGCTCCGCGAGCAGGCGTCCCTGTTGCGACTGCAGTTGGAGGGCGGGGAGGGCGGCCACGGCAAGGAGTCCGCCGGGCTGCTCGCCGAGCTTTCCGCCCGGCTGGCCGCCGTCGAGGAGCAGGCCGAGGCGCTGTCGAAGCAGCTCGACGACGACTCCGCCGATGCCGCGGCCGTTGCCACCGCCGCGCACCTGGAGCGCAAGCTGACCGGGCTGCGTCGGGCCCTGGACGCACTGGAGCCGGGCACGGGCGCCGCCCCGACGCTGCCCGCATAGGGCTGACGCTTCGTCAACACCCCTCCCGCGGCACCGGTCTCGACGTGATGGAGCGTCAGCTTCGCGCCTCGGTGCGGACGACACGAACGGGTGAGGCGGACAGCCGCTCTCCTCACCGGTAACCTCGGCACCATGGCTTCACGTACGTCCGGCAAGGGTTCCCAGGGCACGGCGGGCACCGCAAAGCCGCGCGCCGGCCGGACGGCGGGCGCCGCGAAGAAGGCGGCGCCCTCGAAGTCCCCCGCCAAACAGCCTGCGAAGAAGGCACCCGCCAAGAAGGCCGCGCCCGCCAAGCGGCCCCCGGCCCGCAAGCCCGCCGCGAAGAAGGCCGCCCCCCGACCCGCACCGTCCCCCACCGGAGGCGTCTACCGCCTTGTCCGCGGGGCGTGGCTCGGGCTCGCCCACGGTGTCGGAGCGATGTTCCGGGGCATAGGACGCGGCGCCAAGGGGCTCGATCCGGCACACCGCAAGGACGGCCTGGCGCTGCTCCTGCTGGGCCTCGCGCTCATCGTTGCAGCCGGCACCTGGTCCCATCTGCGCGGCCCGGTCGGCGACCTCGTCGAGATGCTGGTGACCGGGGCATTCGGCCGGCTCGACCTGCTCGTGCCGCTGCTGCTCGGCGCCATCGCCGTGCGGCTCATCCTGTATCCGGAGAAGCCCGAGGCCAACGGTCGCATCAGCATCGGGCTCTCCGCACTCGTCATCGGCGTCCTCGGTCAGGTCCACATCGCCTGCGGCTCACCCGGGCGCGGCGACGGCAGCGCGGCCATGCAGGACGCCGGCGGCCTCATCGGATGGGCCGCGTCCCAACCCCTCGTCTTCATGATGGGCGAGGTCCTCGCCGTACCGATGCTGGTGCTGCTCACCGTCTTCGGGCTGCTCGTCGTCACCGCCACCCCGGTCAATGCGATCCCGCAGCGGTTGCGCGCCCTCGGGGTGAAGCTCGGCATCGTCGAGCCCGTCGACGGCCCGGTGGAGGAGGCGGCGTACGAGGACCGCCCCGGCCACGACCCGGAGTGGCGCGAGGCGGGCCCCCGCCCCGCCCGTCGCCGGAGGACCGGGCCCACGGAGCCGTACGACGTGGACCGGGCCGAGGAGGAGATGCTGGAGCGGCGGGGGCGTGCGGCCCGCCGGGTCGCCGAGCGCCACGAGGCGGACGCGGGGCTCGATCCGGTGGACGTGGCCGCTGCCGCTGCCGCGGCGCTCGACGGCGCCGTGCTGAACGGCATGCCGCCCTCCCCGATCGTTGCCGACCTGACCAAGGACGTCACCGCCGAGCGGAGCGCCGCCGTGGCCGCCTCCGGGGCAGAGGGGGTGGAGGGTTCCGAGCGGACGGCACCGGCCGCGCCCGTGCCGTCGGCCCGTGGGGGAGGCCGTGCGGGTGGGGGCGTGCCCGATCTGACCAAGCCGGCACCCGAACCGGCCGACCTGCCGCCGCGGGCCGAGCAGCTCCAGCTCGCCGGTGACGTCACGTACTCCTTGCCCCCGCTCGACCTGCTGGAGCGCGGCGGGCCGGGGAAGACCCGCAGCGCGGCCAATGACGCCGTCGTCGACGCGCTTTCCAACGTCTTCACCGAGTTCAAGGTCGATGCCGCCGTCACCGGCTTCACCCGCGGCCCGACGGTCACCCGCTATGAGGTCGAGCTCGGCCCGGCGGTGAAGGTCGAGAAGATCACCGCCCTGACCAAGAACATCGCCTATGCGGTGGCCTCCCCGGACGTACGGATCATCTCGCCGATCCCGGGGAAGTCCGCGGTCGGGATCGAGATCCCGAACAGCGACCGGGAGATGGTCAACGTCGGCGACGTGTTGCGGCTCGCGGACGCGGCCGGGGACGAGCACCCGATGCTCGTCGCGCTCGGCAAGGACGTCGAGGGCGGCTACGTGATGGCCAACCTGGCGAAGATGCCGCACGTCCTGGTGGCCGGAGCCACCGGGTCCGGCAAGTCCTCGTGCATCAACTGTCTGATCACGTCGATCATGATGAGGGCGACCCCCGAGGACGTCCGGATGGTGCTCGTCGACCCCAAGCGGGTGGAGCTCACCGCCTACGAGGGCATTCCGCACCTGATCACCCCGATCATCACCAACCCCAAGCGGGCCGCCGAGGCGCTCCAGTGGGTGGTGCGCGAGATGGACCTGCGCTACGACGACCTGGCCGCCTTCGGTTACCGGCACATCGACGACTTCAACCAGGCGATTCGGGACGGCAAGGTCAAGCTGCCCGAGGGCAGCGAACGCGAGCTCAACCCGTATCCGTACCTCCTGGTCATCGTCGACGAGCTCGCCGACCTGATGATGGTCGCGCCGCGCGACGTCGAGGACGCGATCGTCAGGATCACCCAGTTGGCCCGTGCCGCCGGCATCCACCTCGTGCTCGCCACCCAGCGGCCGTCCGTGGACGTCGTCACCGGCCTCATCAAGGCGAACGTGCCCTCCCGGCTGGCCTTCGCCACCTCTTCGCTCGCCGACAGCCGGGTCATCCTCGATCAGCCCGGTGCCGAGAAGCTCATCGGCAAGGGCGACGGGCTCTTCCTGCCGATGGGCGCCAACAAGCCCGTCCGGATGCAGGGCGCCTTCGTCACCGAGGACGAGGTCGCGGCCGTCGTCCAACACTGCAAGGACCAGATGACGCCCGTCTTCCGCGACGACGTCACCGTCGGCACCAAGCAGAAGAAGGAGATCGACGAGGACATCGGCGACGACCTCGACCTGCTCTGTCAGGCCGCCGAGCTGGTCGTGTCGACGCAGTTCGGCTCCACCTCCATGCTCCAGCGGAAGCTGCGCGTGGGCTTCGCCAAGGCGGGCCGGTTGATGGACCTGATGGAGTCGCGGAACATCGTCGGACCGAGCGAGGGGTCGAAGGCCCGGGACGTGCTGGTGAAACCGGACGAACTGGACGGGGTGCTCGCAGTGATCCGCGGGGAGTCGGGGCCGGCGGAGTAGCGCCGGCGCACGGGGCGTTCGACCCGGCGCGGGCGCATGGCGCGCACGAGGTGTCGCGGGCGTGCGCCGGGGTACCCGGTTCGAGACCAGGTCGAGACTCACTCGTAAGGGAACGGGGGCAACCGTTTCCCCTGGTCGTACGTCAAGTTGGAGGAAGAGGCAGAAGGATGTCCCAGCCTCATGGCGTACAAACAGCACCCGCCCGGTTGCCCCACCCTTTCGTACCACCCATAGACTGAACGTCCAGCAGGTGGCTACACGCTCGAAAGGCGCTCTCGTGTCCATCGGCAACTCCCCCGAAGACGACAGGACCTTCCCGGCAGACGACCGGGACTCCATCGGTCGTGCCCTCCAGCAGGCCCGAATCGCCGCCGGTCTCACCGTCGAAGAGGTCAGTGCCTCCACCCGCGTCCGAATTCCCATCGTGCACGCGATCGAGGACGACGACTTTTCGCGCTGCGGCGGCGACGTCTACGCCCGCGGCCACATCCGTACCCTCGCGCGCGCCGTCGGACTCGATCCCGCTTCGTTGATCGAGCAGTACGACGCCGAGCACGGCGGTCGTCCCTCGCCCACTCCCGCAGCCCCGCTCTTCGAGGCGGAACGCATCCGTCCCGAGCCGCGCAGGCCCAACTGGACGGCAGCGATGGTGGCCGCCATCGTCGCCGTCGTCGGCTTCGTCGGCTTCACGATGTTCAACGGGAACGACGCCCCGAAGAACACCGCCGCCTCCGAGGGCGGCCCGGCCCCCGCGCCGGAGAAGGCCACGTCGGCCGCCAAGCCGACGCCCGTGAAGCCCGCCGCGCCCAAGCCCACCGAGAGCGCGATCGCCGCGGTCCCGCAGGACAAGGTCACGGTCAAGCTCTCCGCGATCGACGACAAGAGCTGGATCTCGGCCAAGGCGCACGACGGCAAGCTCCTCTTCGACGGACTCCTCCTGAAGGGCGAGTCCAAGACCTTCCAGGACGATGAGCGGATCGACCTGGTCCTCGGCAACGCCGGCGCGATCGAGCTGTACGTGAACGGCAAGAAGCTTGCGGACAAGTTCGAATCCGGCCAGGTCGAGCGGCTCACCTACACCAAGGGCGACCCCGAGGTCGGATGAGCCCGGGTGGCCGGCCGTGACGGCCGGCCACCGCCGCTTCCGTGCGACGGCCCCTTCGGCCCGATGTGACCTCCGTCGCGCAGGTGAACCCTGCGCGACGGGAGAACGGCCGGGACGAAGTAGTCTTGAGTCCATGCCCGAACGCCGTACCGTCGCCCTTGTCACTCTTGGCTGCGCCCGTAACGAGGTGGACTCGGAGGAGCTCGCAGGCCGCCTGGCAGCGGACGGCTGGCAGCTCGTCGAGAACGCCGAGGAAGCCGATGTCGCCGTCGTCAACACCTGTGGGTTCGTCGAGGCCGCCAAGAAGGACTCCGTCGACGCCCTGCTCGAAGCCAATGACCTGAAGGACCACGGCCGCACCCAGGCCGTCGTCGCCGTCGGCTGCATGGCCGAGAGGTACGGCAAGGAGCTCGCCGAGGCCCTTCCCGAGGCCGATGGCGTCCTCGGCTTCGACGACTACTCCGACATCTCCAACCGCCTCCAGACCATCCTCAGCGGCGGCAGCGTCGAAGCCCACGCCCCCCGTGACCGGCGCAAGCTGCTCCCGCTGTCCCCGGTGGAGCGCCAGGAGGCCGCCGCGGCCGTGGCCCTGCCGGGACACGGCGACGCCGTCGAGGCCCCCGCCGCCGTCCCCGCGGACCTTCCGGAGGGGCTCGCACCCGCCTCCGGTCCCCGCGCCCCGCTCCGCCGCCGCCTGGACACCAGCCCCGTCGCCTCCGTGAAGCTGGCCTCCGGCTGTGACCGCCGCTGCTCCTTCTGCGCCATTCCCTCCTTCCGCGGCTCCTTCGTCTCGCGCCGTCCCTCCGACGTGCTGAACGAGACGCGCTGGCTCGCCGAGCAGGGCGTGAAGGAGGTCGTGCTGGTCTCGGAGAACAACACCTCCTACGGCAAGGACCTCGGCGACATCCGCCTCCTGGAGGGCCTGCTGCCCGAGCTGGCCTCGGTGGACGGCATCGAGCGCGTCCGCGTCAGCTACCTCCAGCCCGCCGAGATGCGCCCCGGCCTGATCGACGTCCTCACCTCGACCGAGAAGGTCGTGCCCTACTTCGACCTGTCCTTCCAGCACAGCGCTCCGGACGTCCTGCGGGCCATGCGCCGCTTCGGCGACACCGACCGCTTCCTGGAGCTCTTGGAAACCATCCGTTCCAAGGCCCCCACGGCAGGTGCCCGCTCCAACTTCATCGTCGGCTTCCCCGGCGAGACCGAGTCGGACTTCGCCGAGCTGGAACGCTTCGTCACCCATGCACGGCTCGACGCCATCGGCGTCTTCGGCTACTCCGACGAGGACGGCACCGAGGCCGCCACCTACGAGGCCAAGCTGGACCAGGACGTCGTGGACGCCCGGCTGGCCCACCTCTCGCGGCTCGCCGAGGAGCTCACCGCACAGCGCGCGGAGGAGCGTCTCGGGGAGACCCTGGAGGTACTCGTCGAGACCCTGGACGAGGAGGACGGCTGGATCGGTCGCGCCGCCCACCAGGCGCCCGAGACCGACGGACAGGTGATGCTCACCACGGCCGACGGCATGCTCCCCGACCTGGCTCCGGGCCGTATGGTCAGGGCGAAGGTCGTCGACACGGAGGGCGTCGACCTGGTGGCCGAGTGTCTTTTCGAGGAGGCGGGCAGATGACCGGAGTCCCGGCATCCGCGACGGGCGGAACCGGTAGGCCGGCGCCCCGTGGCAAGCTGGGCACGGCGGCCGTCAACCAGGCCAGCCTGTGGAACATCGCGAACATCCTCACCATGATCCGGCTGGTGCTCGTGCCCGGCTTCGTGGTCCTGCTGCTCCAGGACGGCGGGCACGACCCGGCGTGGCGGGCCTGGGCCTGGGCCGCGTTCGCGGTGGCCATGATCACGGACGTCTTCGACGGACACCTCGCCCGTACGTACAACCTGGTCACCGACTTCGGGAAGATCGCCGACCCGATCGCCGACAAGGCGATCATGGCGGCCGGACTCATTTCGCTGTCCGCGCTCGGGGACCTGCCCTGGTGGGTGACCTCGGTCATCCTCGCCCGGGAGCTCGGCATCACCCTGATGCGGTTCTGGGTGATCCGACACGGGGTGATCCCCGCCAGTCGCGGCGGAAAGATGAAGACGCTCGCCCAGGGCACCGCCGTCGGCATGTACGTCCTCGTGTTGACCGGAGCGCTGGCCACCCTCCGCTTCTGGGTGATGGCGGTGGCCGTCGTGCTGACGGTCCTCACCGGTCTGGACTACGTCCGCCAGGCGGTCGTCCTGCGGCGCAAGGGGCTCGCTGCGGAGCGGGCCGAAGCACGGTCGGAGACGGCGGCACGGTGACCGAGGCCGCCCGGGTGTTGGCCCTGCTCGTGGAGCGTCATCAGACGCTGGCCGCGGCGGAGTCCCTCACGGGCGGACTGGTGGCCGCCGAGCTGACCGGCGTTCCCGGAGCCTCGGCCTCCTTCAAGGGGTCGGTCACGGCGTACGCCACCCCCCTCAAGCACCAGCTCCTGGGCGTGGACGCGGGTCTGCTCGCGGAGCACGGAGCGGTGGACCCCGAGGTCGCGCTGCAGATGGCAGCCGGTGTGCGGGACCGGCTCGGTGCCGACTGGGGCATCTCGACGACCGGGGTCGCGGGGCCCGCCGCGCAGGACGGACAGCCCGTCGGAACGGTCTACGTGGCGGTCGCCGGCCCGGCCGGGACCGGCGCCCGCAGCGGGAAAGTGGTCTCCTTGAGGTTGAACGGCGACCGGACGGAAATCCGTAGAGAGAGCGTGCGGAGCGTGTTGGAACTGCTCCACGAGGAACTCTCGGAAAATGCGCGGGCACAGGATACGGAACACTACGGGGGGAATTGATGTTTGCAGCCCTGAGTGAACACGACATCGCTCCCCGCACGGCCGCAGCGCGAGGCGGTACGGTGGGGCGTGAAGGATGCGGCTACGCGGTCCGAGGAGGGAGCCACCGATGATTCTGCTCCGTCGCCTGTTGGGTGACGTGCTGCGTCGGCAGCGCCAGCGCCAGGGCCGTACTCTGCGCGAAGTCTCCTCGTCCGCCCGAGTCTCGCTCGGCTATCTCTCCGAGGTGGAGCGGGGGCAGAAGGAGGCTTCCTCCGAACTGCTCTCCGCTATCTGCGACGCGCTGGACGTACGGATGTCCGAGCTCATGCGCGAAGTGAGCGACGAGCTGTCACTGGCCGAACTGGCCGAGTCGGCAGCAGCGAGCGAACCGGTACCGACGCCGGTCCGCCCCATGCTCAATTCGGTGTCGGTGACGTCGGTGGCCGGTGTGCCCACCGAGCGGGTGACCATCAAGGCCCCCGCAGAAGCGGTCAACGTCGTCGCTGCCTGAACCGAAACGGGGCGAAGCCCCGGTCCCTCCCCGTCTCCTGGGGTAGGGACCGGGGCTTCGCTTTTTCTTGCCTCCGGGCCCGCTCGTCTGAGATGCCGGGTCCGGGTCCGTCGTGCCATGGTGGAGGGGAGGCGCGGCCGGGCCGTGTGCGCCGGCTCTGCCTCCGGTGCGCCCTCCCGCAGGGTGATCCTGCCGGTCTAGCGTCGACCGCAGGAGGCGGCCATGGTACGGCGAGGGGTTCCGCTGGTGACGCTTGCGCTGCTCGCGTGCGGGGTGGCGGCCGGCGGACTCTGGTGGTGGGCGGTACTGCGCCTGCTGTTCGTCCCGGACGGGGCCGGACCGGTCGAGGGAGCGGTGGCTGCGGGCGGCTGGGGGCTCAGCCTGCTGCCGGTCCACGTGGCTGCGGCGTCCGGGCGCCGCGGCACGATGCCCGGCGGTGTCACCAGGGCATGGCGACGCCGCCGTTGGGGCGCAGGATCTGGCCGGTCATGAAAACGGAGGCGTCGGAGGCGAGGTACAGGACCGCGTGGGCGATGTCCTCGGCCTCGCCGACCCGGCCCAGCGGAGACCGGCGGACCATCGCGGCCTCGGCCTGCTGCTGGGCCGCCGGCTCGCGACGGGCCGTCATGGGGGTGCGGACCCAGCCCGGGGCGACCGCGTTCACCCGGATGCCGTGCGGCCCCGCCTCCGTCGCCAGTGTCTTCGTCAGTTGGACGACGGCCGCCTTGGTGGCGCTGTAGCAGAGGAGGCCCGGGCTCGCGGCGTCCACCGCGCCCGAGGCCATCGTCACGATCGAACCGGACACCGCGGCCGAGAGCATCGAGCGGGCGGCCTCTTGGCAGGCGTAGAGCACCCCCTTGAAATTGACGGCGAGGAGGCGGTCGAGGTCTTCGTCCCGGGTGTCCAGGACCGTGCTCGTGTGCATGGTTCCGGCGATGGCGGCCATGACGTGGAGGGGCCCTGCCGAACGGACGGCGGCGGAGAGGGCGGCGCGATCGGTCACGTCCAGGTGGTGCGTGCGTGCGGTGCCGCCCTGCCGGGAGATCAGGTCCGCTGTTCCCCCGAGGCCGTCCGCGTCGCGGTCCGCGCAGTGGACGGTGGCGCCCGCCCGGGCGAGGAGTTCCGCGCTCGCGCGCCCGATGCCGCTGGCGGCGCCGGTGACGAACGCGGTGCGACCGCTCAGGTCGTACGCCGGAAGGGTCGTCATGTCCGGACCGTACGACTGGATCTGATGATCCGTCAATTGTCAGGTGGGTTCTCCCCGGGACCCCGCTGGCAGCCGGGGCACCAATAGGTGATCCGTTCGCCGAGCTCCGCCCTGCGAATCGCGGTTCCACAGCGGAGGCAGGGCTTGCCCTCCCGGCCGTAGACGTGGAGCGGAACACCGGGGCGACGGGTCGTCGTGGTGCGCCGGTCCGGTCGGTCCTTGTTCGCTTCCAAGAGGCGGTGGGCAGTGGCGACCAGACGGGCCGGAACCCCGGGCGCCAGCTCGCCGACCGGAAGCCAGGGGGTGACGGCCGCGAGGAAGGCCAGCTCGGACTTGTACACGTTGCCGATGCCAGCCAGGTTCCGTTGGTCGAGCAGGGCCTCGCCCAACGACCTCGCCGGATCGGTGCCGAGCCTCCGCACGGCTTCTCCGGGATCCCAGTCGGGGCCGAGCAGGTCCGGGCCGAGGTGGCCGACGACCCGGGACTCCTCGTCGCTGCGGAGGAGCTCCAGGACCGGGAGGCGGTATCCGTACGCGGTGTGCTCGGCGTTCCCCAGGACCGCCCTGATCTGGTGGTCGGGGCCGCCGCGCGGGCGCTGCCCGGTGGCGTAGACACGCCAGGCCCCGTCCATCCGCAGATGCGAATGGAGCGTGAGGCCGCCTTCGATCCGGGCGAGCAGGTGCTTGCCGCGAGGAGTGACGTCGAGGAGGACGCGGCCGGTGAGATCGACGGTCGCGAACCGGGGCACCCGGAGGTCCGCCCGGCTCAGGGGGCGACCGGCCAGCGCGGTGTGCAGACGGCGTGCGGTCTGCCAGACGGTGTCTCCTTCGGGCACGGATCCATTGTGCGGGGACGGCCCTCCGCCGCACCCCCGCGGGGCGCGGCGGTTCGGCGCCCCCACGGGCCGCCCCACCACCCGTCGAGGAGGCGGACCGGCCGTGCGATCGGCACGGGGTAGCCCCGGGGCCTGCGGACCGCGCGGGGCTCAGGGACGGAGACGGAGGCCTCTGGGGGTGGCGAGGAACCCGGCTGTTTCCAGGCAGCGGGCCAGGGGCGAGGTCAGAGCGGGAACGCCGTTGACGCGCTCCACGGTGAGCGTGCCGAGCACACCCGCCCTGGCCGATGCGGCCAGCGCCTCCGCCGCCGCGACCAGCGCCGGGGCGTCCGGTGAGGTCGGCCAGGACAGCATGGTCTTCCCGCCGCGCTCCACGTAGAGCGTGAGCTCGCCGTCCACCAGGACGACCATGGCCCCCGCCTTGCGCCCCGGCTTGTGCCCGGCGTCCGTCGGGGGATCGGGCCAGGGCAGTGCCGCCCCGTAGGCATTCGCCGGGTCCGCCGCCGCGAGGACCAGGGCCTGGTGCCCGGCCGTCCCGGTGCCCCGCTCACGGGCGGTTGCCGCGGCCCGCAGCCGGTCCACCGCCCCGTCCATCGCGAACTGGGCCGCGCCGAGTCCCTCCACCACGTAACCGCGACGGGCCTGCCCGTTGTCTTCGAAGGCGGCCAGGATCCGGTAGGTGGCGGAGAAGCCCCCCTCGACCCCCTCGGCGACCACCGCGCCCCGGGTGACCACGCCGTGCCGGTCGAGGAGGGTGCGGGCGAGTGCGTGCGCGCGGTGTGTCGGTTCGGGTTCCACGGACGGCAACGACGACCAGCGCCCCGAAACGGTGGGCGGGCCGGTGCGGGAGACCGGCCGCGTGGAGGCCGTCAGGGCTCCGTACCGCCCGCGGGGGACGGTGCGGCGTGCGCGGTGCGCGGTGGAGCCGGCCGTACGGCCCGAACCGAGCAGAGCCCGCAGGGGGGCCAGCGTGTCGTTGGTGAGCCGACCCGACCAGGCCAGGTCCCAGAGGACGTCGGCGAGCTGCGGGTCGGTGGCGTCCGGGTGGGTGGTGGCCCGGACCTGGTCGGCGATCTGCCGGAAGAACAGCCCGTAGCCGCCGGAGAGTGCGGTGAGCACCGACTGGTGCAGGGCGGACTGGTCCAGCGGGTGCGGTGACGGCAGGAGCAGGGGCGCCGCGTCCGCGAGGTACAGGGAGACCCAGCCGTCCTTGCCGGGCAGCGCTCCGGCCCCCGCCCACACCACCTCCCCGGTGGTGGTCAGCTCGTCGAGCAGTGCGGGGGAGTAGTCGCGGACCCGGGACGGCAGGATCAGCTTCTCCAGGGCCGAGGCCGGCACCGGTGCGCCCTGGAGCTGCTCGATCGTGCGGACCAGACCGTCGATGCCGCGCAGGCCACCGCCACCCAGGTGCTGCCACTGCGGCAGGAAGGTGGCGAGGGCGGCCGGGGGAACCGGCTCCAGCTCGTGCCGCAGGGCCGCGAGGGAGCGGCGGCGGAGCCGGCGCAGGACGCTCGCGTCACACCACTCCTGGCCGATGCCCGCGGGGTGGAACTCGCCCTGGACGACCCGCCCGGAGGCCGCCAGGCGTTGGAGCCCGCCGTCCGTGACCGCAGCACCCAGGCCCAAGCGGTTCGCCGCGTCGGACGAGGTGAACGGGCCGTGCGTGCGCGCGTACCGTGCGAGGAGGTCACCCAGCGGGTCCTTGACCGGCTCGGTGAAGGCCTCGGGCACGCCCACCGGCAGGGCCGTGCCCAGCGCGTCCCTGAGGCGACCGGCGTCTTCGACCGCAGCCCAATGCTCCGCGCCGGCGATCCGCACCCGGATCGCCCGACGGGCCCGGCACAGTTCCTCGCCCCACCCCGGCTCGGCGCCGCGCTCGACGAGTTCGGCGTCGGTCAGCGGCCCCAGGACCCTCAGCAGGTCGGCGACGCCCTCCAGGTCCTTGATCCGCCGGTCCTCGGTCAGCCACTGGAGCTCCCGCTCCAGCTCCGTCAGGACCTCGGGGTCGAGCAGTTCGCGCAGCTCGGCCCGGCCCAGGAGCTCCGCCAGCAGCCGTGAGTCCAGGGAGAGGGCGGCGGCCCTCCGCTCGGCGAGCGGAGAGTCCCCCTCGTACAGGAACTGCGCCACGTAGCCGAAGAGCAGTGACCGGGCGAAGGGGGACGGCTCGGGGGTGGTGACCTCGACGAGCCGGACCCTGCGGGCCTCGATGTCCCCCATCAGTTCTTCGAGGCCGGGGAGGTCGAAGACGTCCTGGAGGCACTCGCGGACGGCTTCGAGGACGATCGGGAACGAGCCGAACTCACTGGTCACCTGGAGGAGCTGTGCCGCCCGCTGCCGCTGCTGCCAGAGCGGGGTGCGCTTGCCGGGGTTGCGCTTGGGAAGCAGCAGGGCGCGGGCGGCACACTCGCGGAAACGGGAGGCGAACAGCGCGGAACCGCCCACCTGGTCGGTGACGATCCCGCCGATCTCGTCCTTGTCGAAGAGGGCGTCCGCCGCCTCGACGGGAGGCTTGTCCGCGTCGTACGTCGCGTCCGGGTGCCGCTCCGCCGCGGCCGGCTCGTGATCGAGGAGGTCCAGCCCCACGTCCAGACCCATCAGATCGGCGTCCGGCAGCCGCAGCACGATCCCGTCGTCCGCGTGCATGACCTGCGCGTCCATCCCGTACCGCTCGGTCAGCCGCGCTCCGATCGCCAGCGCCCACGGGGCGTGCACCTGTGCCCCGAACGGCGAGTGGACGACGACCCGCCAGTCCCCGAGCTCGTCCCGGAAGCGCTCGACGAGGATCGTCCGGTCGTCCGGCACGTGACCACAGGCATCGCGCTGTTCCTTGAGGTAGGCGAGCACGTTGTCCGCGGCCCAGGCGTCCAGGCCCGCGGCGAGCAACCGCAGCCGTGCGTCCTCCTCCGCGAGGGCGCCGACCTCGCGGAGGAACGCGCCCACCGCCCGCCCCAGCTCCAGCGGCCGGCCCAGCTGGTCGCCCTTCCAGAACGGCAACCGGCCCGGTACGCCGGGAGCGGGGGAGACCAGCACCCGGTCCCGGGTGATGTCCTCGATCCGCCACGAGGTCGTGCCGAGCGTGAAGACGTCGCCGACCCGCGACTCGTACACCATCTCCTCGTCGAGCTCCCCGACCCGACCGCCTCCCTTCTTGGGGTCCGCCCCCGCGAGGAACACGCCGAAGAGGCCGCGGTCCGGGATCGTCCCGCCCGAGGTGACCGCGAGCCGCTGCGCCCCGGGCCGCCCCGTGACCGTCCCGGCGACCCGGTCCCAGACCACGCGGGGGCGCAGCTCCGCGAAGGCGTCCGAAGGGTAGCGGCCCGCCAACATGTCGAGGACCCCGGTGAACGCCGACTCGGGCAGCGAGGCGAACGGCGCCGCCCTGCGCACCACCGCGAGCAACTCGTCCACCTGCCAGGTGTCGAGCGCGACCATCGCCACCAGTTGCTGCGCGAGGACGTCCAGCGGGTTGGCGGGGATCCGCATCGACTCGATGGCGCCGGTGCGCATCCGCTCGGTGACCACCGCCGCCTGCACCAGATCGCCCCGGTACTTGGGGAAGACCACACCCGTCGACACGGCGCCGACCTGGTGCCCGGCCCGGCCCACCCGCTGGAGCCCGGAAGCGACCGAGGGGGGCGACTCGACCTGCACCACCAGGTCGACCGCACCCATGTCGATGCCCAGCTCCAGACTGGACGTGGCGACCACGGCGGGCAGTCGGCCCGCTTTGAGCTCCTCCTCGACCTGGGCGCGCTGCTCCTTCGACACCGAGCCGTGGTGGGCCCGGGCGAGGATCGGCGGGGCGCCCTGAGCCGCTCCCGACTGGGCCATGACCTGGGCCGGCGGAGCCCCTTCGGGAAGGGGCTCGCCGGTCGCCCGCTCGTATGCGATCTCGTTGAGCCGGTTGCACAGGCGCTCGGCGAGCCGGCGCGAGTTCGCGAAGACGATCGTGGAGCGGTGGGACTGGACGAGGTCGGCGATCCGCTCTTCGACGTGCGGCCAGATCGACGGCTTGTCGCCGCCCGGGGAAGACGGCGGGTCTTCCCCCGGCTTCCCCGGGGGGACCCCCACGAGCTCGCCCATGTCCTCGACGGGGACGACGACGGAGAGGTCGAACTCCTTGGCCGAGGGCGGCTGCACGATCTCCACGGCGCGCCCCGGGGAGAGGTAGCGGGCCACCTCGTCGACCGGACGGACCGTGGCCGACAGCCCGATCCGGCGCGCGGGGCGCGGCAGCAACTCGTCGAGCCGCTCCAGGGAGAGGGCCAGGTGAGCGCCCCGCTTGGTGCCCGCGACCGCGTGCACCTCGTCCAGGATGACCGTCTCCACGCCCGACAGGGCCTCGCGCGCGGCGGAGGTCAGCATCAGGAACAGGGATTCGGGGGTGGTGATCAGGATGTCCGGCGGTCGGCTCGCCAGCGCCCGGCGCTCGGCGGCCGGGGTGTCCCCGGACCGGATTCCGACTCGGACGTCCGGCTCGGGCAGGCCGAGCCGGACCGACTCCTGCCGGATGCCGGTCAACGGGGAGCGCAGGTTCCGCTCGACGTCCACCGCGAGCGCCTTCAGCGGCGACACGTACAGCACGCGGCAGCGCTTCCTGGCCTCGGCGGGCGGCGGAGCGGACGCGAGGCGGTCCAGGGCGGCCAGGAAGGCGGCCAGGGTCTTGCCCGAGCCGGTCGGAGCGACGACGAGCACGTCGGAGCCCGCCCCGATGGCCCGCCAAGCGCCCTCCTGGGCGGCCGTGGGTGCGGTGAAGGCCCCGGCGAACCAACCGCGGGTCGCGGGGGAGAACGAATCGAGCGCGGACCTGACCATGTCCCCCATCGTGCACCCGGCCACTGACATCGACGCCGGCATTCGGTCTCCGACGGTCGCGCCCCGTCACGGACCGATGACCTGCCGGCCCCCGGGCGGCGTGCGATGTCCCCGAGCGCCTTTCGCTTGGGAGGATCCGGGAAACCGAGCCCGTGGCACTGCTGAGCCTGGATCCACCGCGTGATCGCCGTCCGCGATCGGGGGCCGGGACGAAGAAGTGCCTTGTGACCTGCGATGATGGGAGTTCTCTAGGCTTCCAGCACGCACGATCAGCAAGGCACTTCGTAAGTGGAATCCTCCCACACGGCCGCGGCGACGTTCGCGGCGGCCGATGACTCGTCTCTGATCGCGTACGGCGGGCTGGCCGCCGGGGTGCGGCTGGCCGAGCGGTGCGGCCTGCCCGGGCTGGTCCGTGACAGGGTTCGCCTGGCCGGGGCGGTGAACGGTGCGGGCACGGCGCCGGACGCGAAGGTGATGTCGCTGGTGGCGGGCATGCTCGCCGGTGCGGACAGCATCGACGATGTGGACGTGCTGCGGCACGGGGCGATGTCCCGCGCGTTTGCCGGGATACGCGCCCCTTCCACGCTGGGCACGTTCCTGCGTGCCTTCACCTGGGGCCATGTGCGTCAACTGGATTCGGCCGCCAGGGTGTTCACGGCGAACCTGGTACGTCACTGCGCCCTGCTGCCCGGCGCGGAGCAGGTGGTGTTCCTGGACATCGACTCGAAGGTGAAACCCGTCCACGGCTACGCCAAGCAAGGCGCCGCCTTCGGCTACACCCGCCAGCGCGGGCTGCACTTCCAGATCGTGACCGCCTCCACCCCGATCGCCGCCCCGGTCATCGTGGCCTCGCGGCTGCGCAAGGGCTCGGCCGGCTCCGGCAAGGGCGCCGCGCACCTGATCGCCGAGGCGGTCAACACGGTCCGGGCCATGGGCGTGGTGGGCCAGATCGTCGCGCGCGGCGACTCCGCGTTCTGCTCGCACAAGACCGTGGCTGCCTGCCGCCGCCTGGGCGTGCGCTTCTCCTTCACGATCGCCCAGCGCAAGAAGGTCCACACCGCCGTCGCCGCCATCGACGAGGCCGCGTGGACCGCGATCAAGTACACGGACGCGGTGTTCGACGAGGACGAGCAGCGGTGGGTATCCGACGCCGAGGTCGCCGAGACCGACTACACCGCCTTCACCGGCAAGCCGAAGAAGTACCACGTCACGGCCCGGCTCCTGGTCCGCCGCGTTAGACGCCTCGGCCAGGCT
The DNA here is from genome assembly GCF_042743065.1 of Streptomyces sp. NPDC058872. NCBI lineage: Bacteria > Bacillati > Actinomycetota > Actinomycetes > Kitasatosporales > Streptomycetaceae > Streptomyces > Streptomyces sp. NPDC058872. The sequence goes on along the minus strand of NZ_JBHYMK010000054.1, from coordinate 30,650 downwards.
CATGTTGCCGACGGGCAGGGCGAGTTGTTCACGGCCCACCGCTTCCACGCGGTATTCACCGACACCGCGCTCGGACTCGTCGAGGCCGAGGCCACCCACCGCCGGCATGCCATCGTCGAGCAGGTCTTCGCCGACCTGGAGGACCCCGCCCTCGGCCATCTGCCGTCGGGGAAGTTCACCGCGAACGCCGCCTGGCTCACCCTCGCCGCGCTCGCCCACAACCTCACCCGCGCGCTCGGCGCCCTGGCCTCCGCCTTCCACACGAAGGCCCGCACCGGCACCGTCCGCCGCCACCTGATCGCCGTCCCCGCCCGCCTCGCCGCAGGCGCACGCACCCTGACCTGGCACTTCCCCGACCGATGGCCCTGGCTGGAGGCGCTGGAGAACCTGTGGACAGCCGTCGGTCACCGCCTACGCACCTGACCAACCGGACCAACTGCCCGTCCGCGACCCGAAGGACCTCGAAGACCCCGCCACCGGACCGGCCATCCGGCACCCACCCCTGCCCGAAACCGGAAAACAACCCGAAAACCGATCAGCAAACCCGCTCAGGATTCACACGGTGGATCCAGGCTGAGGCGACGCCGGGGAGATTTCCTCGGGCGAGGGGTGCGCAGTGAGGTTTTCTCAGCGAAATTATCTTCGTGAAGTTGGGTGAACCGCCCGGCTCGGGATGGATCGAGCGGCTGGGTCCCGGGCGCGGACAGGAGTGAAGCCCCTGGTAGGCCCAATACCGGTGACTTAAAGGATCGGGGCCCAGCTTCGTGGGGCCTTCGTCGGTGGGTTGATCGAGGCTGTGCGCCAGTGCGGGGCGATGGCGACGGCCTCGGCTGGGCTCCGGTCGGGCTGGGGAGGGCGTCGGTGTTCGTCGCGTTTGACGCCGAAGCCGGACATCTTGCGTTTGATGACGCGGGGGTTGAAGCGTCTGCGGCGAGCGGGCAGCAGGTGCCGGGCTATCTCGTGCAGACCCTCTGCCAGGGCTGCGGCCAGGTGGTCAGGGGGAAAAGGCCGCCTGTGCGGTGACCTGTCGGCGTGCGAGGCGGATGCTGCGGGTGAAGGAGAGCCGGTCGGCGTCGAGTCGGGCGGCGTCCGCAGTGACGTGCATGAGGCTGCGGATCGCGTAGTGGACGAGCAGATGGCCCCAGACTTCCTGCTCGACGCCCTCAGGTGAACGGGACCGCAGGACCTGAGCGGGGCCGCGCTGATGGGTCTTGAGCTCGTCCAGTGCGGTCTCGATCTCCCGCCGCTCGTGATAGAGGGCGGCAAGGTCGGTGGCGGGGGCGGCGTCGGGGTCGAGGATGGTGGTGATCAGTCGGTAGGGCGCATCCTGCTCCGGGAAGCCCGGGCCTTGCAGGGTGTACTCGATGACCCGCACCACCTCGGGGTCGGCGCGTTTGCGGTGGTCCTTCGCGGTGACGATCTGCGACAGGTACGAGCCGTCGGACAGTTCCTGACGGACCGGCAGTACCTGGTGGGCGCGGACCCGCCACAACAGGTCCGCGCTGCCGGCCGAGGCCGCCCGCCACAGCTCCAGGCCGGTGAACCCGCGGTCGGCCAGCAGTAGATCCCCTACGCCGAGATGACCGAACAGGCTGCGGGCCAGGGCCGGTTCGGATGATGACAGCGGTCCCAGAGCGGCGGCAGTGATGGCGTGGGTGCCACACTCGGCCAGTGCCACCATCCGCACCTGCGGATATGCACACCGCTCGGTCCGATGGGTCTTCGGCCGCCCGAAGTACGCGGCGTTCGCCTCGCTGTCGGGCACGTCGAAGACCGTGCCGTCGACCGCCACCAGCCTCCACCGCCCATACCGGGCACCCCGGGTCTCCTCGGTCGCCAACGGCCGGGCAACCTCGGCGAACAGCGCCTCCAAAGGCTCCGGCCCCAGCTTCACCCGCGCCCGCGATATCGCCGCCGTAGTCGGCACCTGCCACGCGCCCGACCAACGCTTCGCCCAGGTCAGCCCCTGTGTGAGCAGTCGCGCGACCTCCTCATACCCCTGCCCAGAGAACAAGCACATCGCCAGCACGAAGTACACCACCACCCGCGGCGGCAGTAGCCGCGTGCGCTGGCCCGAGCGACCGGACTCGGCGATCACCCGGTCCACCAGCTCCGGCGGAAACGTACGCGTCAGCAGCCCGACCGCGATCCGGTCCGACAACCGCTCATCCGTCTCCGGCTTGACCTGCCCAGGGCGTGGCATCCAGGCACCTCCTGGACGCCACGCTAACAGCAGCGACACTTAAGTCACTGATATTGAGGCTAAGGGCCTTCCACGTCATTTTCCAGAATGAGGGCGACCGCGCTGAGCGAAGCTAATCCAGTTCGGCCACTCGGCATGGCTTAATTCCTTCGGGATGGGATCAGCACATGACGTACTAGCGAAATGGTCAGAATCAAATGTCAGGTACCTGACGTAGTCTGCCACTCTTCCGCCACATGGAATGAGGCATGGTGCACGCTAGGCAACATAATCTTGCGCGATTAGTCGCTCCGGCCGCCGCAGACGTCCTTGCGACGCTCGGCGCCGCCCCCACGGCGTCGTCGACACCGTCTTGGACAGCGGCCGAGACCTGTGAGTACATCTGCGGCGACGGGGTCCGCGCCGCCACCCACACCGGCTACGACCGCGTGGTGTTCGACTTGGGGGAGGGGCCGCTGCCGACGGTCGAGGCCACCCACTCCACGTCAAGTGGATACATGACTCCGGGCGGCGAGCCGAAGGCTCCGGTCACTCCCGGTTCCTCGTACCTGTTTTCGAGCCTCAAGGGCGCCGGGTCGGGGGACTCCGCGGCGACGAACCCCAGCGTGGAGTCGTTCAACTTGCCCACGGTCAAGGCGAGTCAGTTCACCTCCTGGAACGGCTCCATCCTCGGGTACTCCCCGAGATCGACTTCGGGACCGCCCTCGACGGTCCCGTCCCGCGCTACAACGACTTCACGCTGACCCAGCCGAACCGGGTCGTCGTCGACATCTACCGGTAGTCCCCTCTCATCTCGCTCAGGGAGAGTGTTGTGCGTAGAAGAAAGTGGGGAAGGGTAGGGGCCGCTCTGGGGCTCCTCTGTCTCTCCCAGACGCTCGCGGCGCCACAGGCGTCGGCAGGCGTGACCGCAGCCGGGTGCCACGCGGAGAGCTGTGCAGGCAAGGACCCGTACGCCATGGGGTGCGACTGGGACGCCGAGCCGCTCGAGCAGCTCAACATGGGCAACGACCTCGAAGTGAAGCTGGTCTACTCGTACAGCTGCAACGCCGTCTGGGCGACGGCGAGGCTGAACCCGGCCTACCCCGGCCAGGATTCGTTCTATGTGGCTCTGTGGTCCACGCCGACGATCGGCGGCGCCCAGTGGCCCAGGGGGACCACTAAGTGGCTCACCCGCGATCTACCGGTGGGCAACACCACCATGGGCGACTGGCAGGGCACCAACAAGGCCTGCTGGAACAACGTGGGGCCCAGCCAGGATCCGGCGCCCCTGGATTATGAAGGAGCCGGCGGCAACATGCCCCGTATAACTGGCGCCTGTACGGCCTGGCAGTGAGAGGAAACATGCTGAAGCACCCGCAGACGCCACGGCAGCGGCTCACCGCGCAGATGGCTGCGACCGCCGTGCTGGCGTCCTCGCTGGCCCTGATTCCGTTCGCGGCCCCGACGACGCCCGCCGAGGCGGCCGACGTCACCACGAACGTCCTCTTCGGCGCGCCGGAGAAGGCCCTCGGCAAGGACTACGAGAGCTCAACCGACGTGATCGTCAGTGGTACTGGCGACTCGGACGGCTTTCACATCGTGACCGCCTCGGAGCGGGAGGGCTACGCCTTCCGCGAGGTGGCCTCGCTGCGGCGCAAGGACATCGACGCGGGCCCGTGGACGGGGCATGTGTGTACCACCGGATCTGGCCGGTACGCGGCCGCCGTGTACATGCCGTCCATGTGGACGAACAAGCCGGGAGCCACCTATCGCGGCGCCTTCGCTGCCGTCGTGCGCCTGAGCGACGGCAAGGTCACCGAGGTCGCCGAGGGCGTGCAACTCGCCTACTACTCGCCGGGCTGCGGTGAGGACGACCGGGTGCTGTTCTCCACCAGCTCGGCCACGGACACCGACGCCGGGGAGACCACCGTCATCGAGGCGGACGCCGCAACGGGCAGGGCCACCGCCGACCGCACGGTCACCGGTCAGCTCACCCACATGCTGCCCACCCCGCGCGGGGACTACGGCGTCCTGAACGGCGAGCTGGTGAAGTTAACCGGTCACGGCACGTCGACACGCGCGCAGAAGCAGGCCGAGCTGCCCGGCCAGGTCTTCGCCCTGACCTCATCGGGCGCCGGCGACCTCGACCTCGGGCTCGTGAACGGCCGGAGGAGCGTCATCAGTCGCTGGCACGGCGGAAAGCTCTCCCCTCTCGGCTCCGGCGAGGTCGGGAAGCTCAAGCTCTTCCCGCGCAAGGGCGGCTCTCTCGTGGTGGGTGACATCGCCGGCGTGGACACCTCGCGCGCGCCCCGTCTCAAGGCCCAGCACTTCACAGGCCGGCCCGAGGCCGTCTCCCGCGAGGGGCGTCTGGTCGCGACCTCCCTCGTCTCGGACGAGCTGAAGGGCGTCACGGCGCCCCTCGGCACCTCGGAGGCAAAGGCCACGGAGGACGGGCTGGCCGCCGGCCTGATCCGTGTTCAAGCGACGGCCGTCCTCACGGGCGCCAAGGCAACGATCGCGTTCGACTCCGCAGCCCACCCCGTCAGGAAGGCAGCGGCCTCGGCGGACACCCCCGCGATGGGGCCCGCGGCCTACACCGTCTCCGGCCCGATCGCGAGCGAGGCCGCGGCACTCGGAGCGACCGAGGTGTCGCGGGACGACGTGGAGCCGCTCAGCTGCGGCGAGGGCAGCCCGGAGGCCATGTGCATCTCCGGCGGCACGAAGACGTACGACAAGTCCCGGGTCGACGCCTTCGAGATCCCCTGCTTGGTGAAGCGGAACAATCCCAAGCGGCAGGCACAGCAGCCCAGCGCCAACCAGGTGGAGTGGGCTGTCGACCAGGCCGTGCACGGCGCGCTCACCGTCCAGCGCCCGGCCAACTGGCACGACACCGGCCTGCCCGCGTTCTCGCCGCAGGGGCTGTTCCCCAAGCCGACGCTCACCGGTGGTGGTGACATCCCCGCCCAGGTGGTCCTTGGCATCCTCGCGCAGGAATCGAACTTCAAGCAAGCGTCCTGGCACTCGGTGAACGGAACCGCCGGCAATGTGCTCCAGGCCGACTGGTTCGGCAACGGGGCGTCCATCCACTACTACCCGAACCGCGACAAGTCGGACTGCGGGTACGGCATTGCCCAGGTCACCACCGGCATGTCCGAGAAGCACCCGATCCAGTTCGACGGCACCCGGGCCGGGGCCATCGCCACCGACTACGCGACCAACATCGCGGCCGGTATGGGGATCCTCGCCGAGAAGTGGAACCAGCTCAAGGCCCTCGGCATGGAGACCAACAACGGCAGTCCGCAGTGGATCGAAAACTGGTACATGGCCCTCTGGGGCTACAACAGCGGCGTCTACACGGATCCGTCCCAGCGCCGTGGCCTGGGCTTCTTCAACAACCCGGCCAACGCGCAGTACCCGCCGGACCGGCAGGGCTTCCTGCGGGCGACGTTCGACGACGCCGCGCACCCCGCCAACTGGCCGTACCAGGAGAAGGTCCTCGGCTGGGCGGAGACCCCGCACAAGACGTGGAACTGGGAACCCTCATACATGGTTCCCGACTTCCCCGGCGCCACGGCCCTGCTGAACCTGCCGACGAACTACGGCATGTTCTGTTCCCCCTCGGTCAACAACTGCACGCCAGGTACGACCAATCCCTGTCCAGCCATGAACGAGAGCTGCCGCTGGGCCGGCAGCGCCGCCTGGATCACCGGCCAGAACGAGACCAACTCCTCTCGTGAGCAGCTGCGGTTCACTGTCGGCTCCCCCGAGTCGGAACTCGTCGCCAAGTACCCGTCGGGACCCTGCATGACGACGCCTGACGGTAATCCGGACACCATCGTCGTTGATGACCTCAACGGGCGTGAGGACGTCTACGGTTGTGAGGCCTACCCGAACGCGGACAAGGGCAAGTTCTCGCTCCAGTTCGGAGACAACCTCATCGTGGACCGCGGCAACGGTACTTTCCGTGCCAGCCCGTACATCGCGCAGATTGACGTCCACCAGCTGGGCGCGGGCTACAACGGCCACGTGTTCTTCACACACAGCTACCCGTCGAGCGACTTCTTCCACAAGGTCACGGGGCGTTGGAAGCTCAACCCCGCCTACCTGCCAGACCCGGACCAGCCCGGCAGGCGGTACAACGTGTGGATTCACCTGCCCAACCACGGCGCCGAGGCGACCGTCCGTTACACGACCATTCCCGGCCCCAACAAGGAGGGGCTGGGCGTGGACATGTGCTCCATCAGCCAGGCGAACCGGACACAGGGCAAGAACTCCTGGTTCAAGCTGGGCTCGTGGCGCTTCTGGAAGGGGGGCGGCGTCGAGATGGACAACATCCACCCCGGCGGCACCGGAGACGCCAACGTCGCCTTCGACGCGGTTGCCTTCGTCCCCACGGCCACGCCCGACAAGGGCAATTGCAACATGGGGCAGTGATGAAAAGCGCGCACTCGATGCATCGTCGGGTCGTGGCGGCAGTCGCTCTCGCGGCTGCCGCCACCCTGACCGGCTGCACACAGCACGAAGGTACGGAGCAGTCGGGCCATCAGTCCGCCGGCGTACCCACCTCGTCCGCCTCGCCCCCGTCCTCAACTCCGACTACCGATCCCTGGGCGGTGGTTACGCCGCCGTCGGCTGCAGACTGGCCTGACCGGGCCGTGACCGCCGACCGTGTGCCGAGACTGGGGGAGAGCACGGTCATCGCTCCCGGCTACCGGGCGGACGACTTCCTGACCGGTCTCGCCGCGCGGTGGGACGTCCCCCTCAGCAAGCCGCGTTTGATCGACGCGCCACGCGGCCGCAAGGTGTGGCACATCTCCGGGGGCGTGCCCCGTGACGGTGAGCGGCAGCTCGCCATCTCCGGCGTTCCGACGGAGCAGGGCGACATCATCACGTTCAGTTGCATGGTGAAGGCAGACCGGGCAAAGGCCGGGGCCTTCCTGGAGGACTGCACCGACACCGGCATACCGGGGTGGGACGGCAAGGGCGCAGCCGCTTGGATTCGGACGGCGAAGCAGCAAGTCGACGCCCTCTACGCCGAGCAGAACCGGCAGGTCGTCAGCTCCCTGTACGTGTCCGCGGGCGCTCATGCACTCCTACTGAGGTCCGGCCCGACGCCCGAGTCGGTTGGAACATACACGCTAACGGTGGCCGGCGGAGGGCTCGCTGAGAGCCCCTGAGTACGTGCCGTATTAGTAGTGCTTGGTCAGGTCGTGTTTGGTGGTGTGTGTCCTTCGGGTTGTGTGTTGCGTTGTGGGTGTGTGACTCCGGACGAAATGGCTGCGGTGCGTGATGAGTTGGAGGTGTTTGCTGCGGAGGTGTTCGAGCCGTTTGCGCGCAAGGACCAGCGCCGGTGGGGGCAGGTCTACCTGCGGGGACTGCTGACCGACGGCAAGCGCAAGTCGGTCGAGCCGATGGCCGCTCGCCTCGGGGAGGACGGGAACCGGCAGGCTCTGGCCCACTTCATCACCACCAGCCCGTGGGATCCGGCCCACATCCGGGCCTGCCTGGCCTGGAGGATGGAGACGGCGATTTCGTGGCCTTGCGGATCCGGCCCGCCGGGCGTCAGATCCGCCAGGCCACCGAGGGCCCGGAACTGCCCGAGTGCTGGCTGCTGGCCGAGTGGCCCGCGCGCGAGAGCGAGCCGGTCCAGTTCTGGCTGTCCGACCTGCCCGCCGACACCCCGCTGACCACCCTGGTCCGCCTGGCCAAGCTCCGCTGGCGCATCGAGCACGACTACCGCGAGATGAAGCAGGCCCTGGGGCTGGCCCACTTCGAGGGCCGGACCTGGGGCGGCTGGCACCACCACGTCACCCTCGTCTCTGCCGCCCACGCCTTCTGCACCCTGCAACGACTGGCCAGAGCCCCAAAAGACGCGGCGCCGGCCTGAGCCTCTACCAAGTCGTCCGCGAACTACAGACCCTCCTCGCCACCTGGACCGGCGCCTGCCCCACCTGCCACCGCGACATACCAAGCACCACACCAACCTGACCAAGCACTATTAGGGGAGACGGTGAGTTTTTGCTCATGACGGATTCGCATGCCGACCTGGGAACCCCGGACCACCGGAGTGCCGCGCGCTACCTGTGGTGGCTGACCACGAGTCAGCGTCGCAGGGTGGCGGGCGGTGCGGTGGTCGGCACCCTCTGGATGGTCTGCCTCATGCTGCCGCCGTACCTCATGCAGCGTGCCGTCGACGACGGGCTCCAGGCGGGGAGGACCGGCGCCCTGGTCGGCTGGGTGGCCGCACTGGTCGGCGCTGCGCTGCTCAACGCATGGCTCGGCATCATGCGCCACCGCATCATGACGCGGGTCCGGATGGACGCCACCTTCCGGACCGTCAAGGTCGTGGTCGCGCATTCCACCCGACTGGGTGCCGAACTGCCCCGACGGGTGTCGACCGGTGAGGTGGCCAGCATCGGCGTGGGCGACGTCGCGCAGATGAGCCAGACGTTGACGATCACCGGACCGGGCGTCGGTGCGGTCGTCGCGTACCTGGTGGCGGCCGGGTTGCTGCTGTCGGTCTCCGTACCGCTCGCCCTCGTGGTCCTGCTGGGGGTGCCGTTGCTCGTGGTGGTGGTCGGGCCGCTGCTGGAGCGCCTCCGGGGCGCGGAGTCCCGGTACCGTGAGCAGCAGGGGGCACTGACCGCACGCCTCGGGGACATCGTCGGCGGCATGCGCGTGCTCAACGGCATCGGTGGCAAGGAGTTGCTGGCCGGCCGCTACCTACGCGGTTCACGGGACCTGCAGGCCGAGGGCTACCGGGTCGGCGCCGTGACCAGCTGGATCCAGGCGCTCTCGGTCGGCCTGCCCGCCCTCTTCCTCGCGCTGGTGACCTGGCTGGCCGCCCGGATGGCCGCCGAGGGCACCATCACGATCGGCACGCTGGTCGCCGTCTACGGCTACGTCGCCGTCCTGGTGGTGCCGGTCTCCAACTTCATCGAGGGCGGATACGACCTCACCAGGGGCCTGGTGGCTGCTCGACGGGTGATCCGGATGCTCGGGCTGAAGCCCGCCGTCGAGGACGCCACGACGCTCCGACCGGCTCCTGACGCACCGTCGGTCCTGCGCGATGCCGACACCGGTGTGGAACTGGCCCCGGGCCGGCTGACTGCGATCGTGAGTGCCCGCCCGGCCGATTCCGCGGCCGTGGTCGACCGCCTCGGCCGGTACGACGCATCCGCGGCGACCTGGGGCGAGGTGCCGCTCGCCGAGGTCGCCCTGTCAGAGGTTCGCAGCCGGATCATGGTGGCGGACAACGACGCCGACTTCTTCTCCGGGGCGCTGCACAGCGTGGTCGGCGGCCGGTCCGAGCACACCGGCCGGTCCATCGCCCGGGCGGTCAGGGACGCCGCGGCGGAGGACATCGTGCAGGCGATGCCCGACGGCCTGGACACCACGGTCCGGGCCCAGGGCAGCAACCTCTCCGGCGGCCAGCGCCAGCGGCTGCGGCTGGTTCGCGCCCTGCTGGCGGACCCTGAGGTGCTCCTACTGGTCGAACCCACCTCCGCCGTGGACGCCCACACCGAGGCCGCCATGGCCGCCGGGCTGCGCCGGGCGCGGGCCGGCCGCACCACCGCCCTCACCTCGACCTCCCCCGTCCTGCTGGAGCAGGCCGACACCGTCTGCTACCTCGTCGACGGCCGTCTGGCGGCAGCCGGCCCGCACCGGCAGTTGCTCGTCTCGGAGCCCGGTTACCGCGCGCTGGTGGCCCGCGGTGAAACCGCCACCGGGCCCGTGTCCGCCGAGGAGGCCGTCCGATGACCGCTCAGACCGAGACCGCTTCCGGGCGGCTCCCGATTGCCGGTCCCGCCGAGGTCCGTCGGTCCGCCGCGCGCCTGATGCGCCAGGACGGCCGTGCGGTCGCCACGATGCTGACCCTCAACGGGCTCGCCGCAGCCGCCGGCCTGGGCGGCCCCTGGCTGCTCGGCCGGATCGTCGACGACGTCCGGGGCGGCGCCGGGGTCGCACACGTCGATCGGCTCGCCCTCGGCATCCTCTGCTTCGCGCTCGCGCAGCTGCTCCTCGGCCGCTTCGCCCGCTACGCCGCCCACCGCTTCGGCGAGCGTACCCTGGCGCGGATCCGAGAGCGGTTCGTCGACCGTGCCCTCGCCCTGCCCGCTGCGGTGGTCGAACGTGCCGGTACCGGTGATCTGTTGACGCGTGGCACGGCCGACGTCGCCACCGTCGGCACCACCCTGCGCGACGCCGGGCCGGAGGTCTCCGTGGCGCTCGTCCAGATCCTCCTGATCCTGGTCGCCATGCTCGCGGTCAACCCGCTCCTCGGCATCTGCGGGCTGCTCTGTCTCTCCGGAATCTGGTTCGCCACCCGCTGGTACCTGCGCCGCGCGCACCCGGGCTACCTCGCCGAGGGGGCCGCCAACTCCGAGCTCATCGAGATCCTCACCGCCACCGCGGCAGGGGCCCGCACCGTCGAGGCCCTGGGCCTCCAGGACCGCCGGATCGCCGCCACCGCCGAGGCGGTCGAGCGCTGCCGGGCCACCCGTACCCACACCCTCGACCTGCGCACCGTGCTCTTCCCGGTGGTCGAGTTCTCGTACGTCGCCCCGGTCGCCGGCATCCTGCTGCTCGGCGCCGCCCTGCGCGACACCGGCGCGGTCACCACCGGCGCGGTGGTCGCCTGCGCCCTCTACTTCTGGAAGCTCTCCGAGCCGCTGGACAAGGTCCTGCTCTGGCTCGACCAGATCCAGCGCAGCAATGCGTCCTTCGCCCGGGTCGAGGGCATCGGCCAGGTGGACGTCCCGGCCGTGACCGGCGGCGGTCGGCCCGAGGACGACCGGATCGACGTGGTCGACGTCCGCTACGCCTACCAGGGCGAGCGGGACGTCCTGCACGGCGTCGACCTCACCGTCCGTCCGGGCGAGCGGCTGGCGGTGGTCGGCCCCTCCGGGGCGGGCAAGTCCACCCTGGGCCGACTGCTGGCCGGTGCGGAGCGGCCCCGTACCGGACGGGTGACGGTGGGGCAGGTGCCGGTCGCCGAGCTCGACCCGGCCCTGCTGCGCCGGCACGTCGTCCTGGTCTCCCAGGAGCACCACGTCTTCCTCGGCACCGTCCGGGACAACCTCCTGATCGCCGATCCGTCCGCGACCGACGCGGACCTGCACGCGGTGCTGGCCGCCGTCGACGTCGACTGGGTGGACGGGCTGCCGGACGGGCTGGACACGGAGCTCGGCTCCGGTGGGCTCCGCCTGGACGCCCAGCAGGCCCAGCAACTCGCCCTGGCCCGCGTCGTCCTGGCCGATCCGCACACGCTGATCCTGGACGAGGCGACCTCCCTGCTCGACCCGGCCACCGCCCGGCATGCCGAGCGCTCGCTGGCGGCCGTGCTCGCGGGACGCACCGTGATCGCCATCGCCCACCGCCTGCACACCGCCCACGACGCGGACCGGGTAGCGGTCATGGACGGCGGACGGGTGACGGAACTGGGCAGCCATGAGGAGCTGTTGGCCGCCGGGGGTGGATACGCCAGGCTGTGGAAGTCCTGGCACGGCGCCTGAAAGCGTTCCCTCCTTGCGCGCCCTCTCGACCGGGAGGAGCGGGACCCCGTGGACGCGGCACCCCGCAGCCGCCGCCATGCCGCGCGTACCCCCACGTGGCCTTTCCGGTCGCCGTGGGGGCCGTCGTCGTCACGGTCGGGGCGGGCCCCGGGGCGGTGACCGCGGGCGACGGCCCCGGAGCACAGGGTCACCCGATGCTGCGGCCGTGCGCGCGCAGGGTGCGCAGCGCCTCCACGGTGACGATCGGGCGCCACTCCAGGGCCGAGCCGGGTGCCCAGGCCCGCCAGCGGATCGGCCAGCCGCCGTCCTCCTGCTGGTCGGCTTCCAGCCGGTCCAGCGAGCGGGCCATCTCCCCGGCGGTGAACCATCGTGCTGCCAGCGAGTCCGGCGCGGGTGCGTAGTCGTGGGGGAAGTGGTGCTCGCCGGGGGCGTAGCCGTCCGCGACCGGGAAGTCCTCGGGTCTCTCCGGGTCGAGCACGACGAGCCGCTGTTCACGGACGAGCCGCCCGAGGCGTGCAGCGGCCTCCTCGGCGCGCGCACGGTCGGGGACCCCGTCCAGGAAGGCCACGGCCGCCTGGATCTCGTACGGGTGGGACTTCTCCAGCGCCTCCAGGGCCGACCAGCAGAACTCGGTGGCCCGGAACAGCCATGCGTGCCACACCTGGTTGCGGTGCAGCACCCCGACCACCGGCCCCGTCGAGAGCAGCGCGCTCGGCGGAGCGTCGACGACCGGGACGAAGGGCGCCGAGGGGTAGCCGTGCTGGGACGGATGGATCGCCGGGAGGGCGCCGTCCTGCGTGGAGACCTCGGTGAGGTAGCGGCAGATCCGTTCGGTGCGCAGTCCGCCGCAACGGTCGATGGAGTCCAGGACCCGCAGGCCGTGTGCGGTGTGCAGGGGTTGGCTCACTGGCCCGCGCAGATCGGGTTCGAGCGCGTGGCCGTAGCCGCCGTCCTCGTTGAGGTATGCCGCGAGGGCCGTCTCGACCCGTTCCGCGCCGCCGTGCAGGAAGTGGAAGGCGAACCGGCGCTGTTCGAGGACGCGGGCCGTCAGCCAGATGAAGCGCTCGGCGCGTGCCAGGGGGGTCGAGGACGGGGAAGGGAGGGGATTTTCGGCCATGCTCCGACCGTAGGGCGGAAAAGCGCGGTGACAAGCCCTACGGAGCGGGCTGCACTCTTGGGGGCTGGATACTGGGGTCATGCGGTTGACGATTTTCTGGGAACGGATGGCCGACCACTTCGGCCCGTCGTACGCCGAGTCCTTCGCGCGCGACCACGTGATGGCGGAGCTCGGGGGCCGGACGGTACGGGAGGCCCTGGAGGCCGGCTGGGAGGCGAAGGCCATTTGGCGCGCCGTCTGTGCGGCCGTCGACGTACCGGCCGACAAGCGGTGACCGGACGGCGAACCCCCGGGTGACCGGCGAGAAGGTGAGGGGCAGCGGGCGGGAATGTCCGTGCGGTGCGCGAGACTGACGGGGTGGCCCCGACTGACGACGCAGACGACACCGACACGATGGAACCGACCGAGACGACGGCGGTGAGCGCAGCTCCCGCCGTCCTGTCCGACTCCGCCGCGACGGAGTGCCCGGTGCCCGGCCCGGTCCTTGCCGCGGAAGGTGCCGGGCGCGCCGCGGCGACCGCTCCGCCCGCCGCTCCGCCCGCCGCCGAGTCGGAGCCGGCCACCGGGGCGTCGGCCGGTGCGGCGAGGATGCCGCGCTGGTTGCCCCGCGCGCTCGTCCTGGCCTTCGCGCTGTACGCGTGCTTCCTGCTGGGCAACTGGGCCTTCCACCAGCTCGTCGGCCTCCTCGTCAACATCCTGCTCGCCTTCTTCCTCGCGCTCGCCATCGAACCGGCGGTCGGGCGCATGGCGGCCCGGGGGATGCGTCGTGGCCTCGCCACCTTCCTCGTCTTCTTCGCCGTCACGATCGTCAGCATCGGCTTCGTCGTCCTCCTCGGCTCGATGCTCGCCGGCCAGATCGTGGACATGGTCGAGAACTTCCCGAAGTACCTCGACTCGCTGATCAACTGGATCAACCAGACCTTCCACACGGACCTGTCGCGCGTCGAGGTCCAGGACAGCGTGTTGAGCTCCGAATGGCTGCAGAAGTACGTGCAGAACAGTGCCTCCGGTGTCCTCGACGTGTCCGCCACCGTCCTCGGCGGGCTCTTCCGGCTCCTCACGATCTTCCTGTTCTCGTTCTACTTCGCGGCCGACGGGCCCCGTTTGCGGCGCGCGCTCTGCTCCGTACTGCCGCCCGCCCGGCAGGCCGAGGTCCTGCGGGCGTGGGAGATCGCGGTCGACAAGACCGGCGGGTATCTGTACTCGCGCGGTCTGATGGCCCTGATCTCGGGCATCGCGCACTTCGTGGTCTTCGAGATCCTGGGGGTGCCGTACGCCCCGGCGCTCGCGGTGTGGGTCGGCCTGGTCTCGCAGTTCATCCCGACCATCGGCACCTATCTGGCCGGCGCCCTGCCGATGTTGATCGCCTTCACCGTCAACCCCTGGTACGCGCTGTGGGTGCTCGGCTTCGTGGTGGTCTACCAGCAGTTCGAGAACTACGTGCTGCAGCCGAAGCTCACCTCCAAGACCGTGGACATCCACCCGGCAGTGGCCTTCGGCTCGGTCATCGCCGGAACGGCGCTGCTCGGCGCGGTCGGCGCGCTGATCGCCATTCCTGCCGTCGCCACCTTGCAGGCCTTCCTCGGTGCGTACGTGAAGCGCTACGACGTGACCGACGACCCCCGCGTCCACGGCCACCGCCGGTACGGCGAGGCGGTCGTGGCCCGTCTGCAGAAGGCCCTGCAGCACAAGAAGGAATCCTGAGTCGGAGCGTCAGGGTACTGGCAAAGTTCTCTAGTGGAATAATTGAATAGGGTGTGGGGATCGAGGAAAGGCGGGGCCATGACTGACGGCACGTTTCTGCGGTACGTCGCCCTGGGGGACAGCCAGACCGAGGGGCTCGGTGACGGCGACGACGCCACCGGGCTGCGCGGTTGGGCGGACCGGCTCGCGGAACTGCTCGCCCGCGAACACCCCGACGTGCTCTACGTCAACCTGGCCGTACGGGGCCGTCTCGCCGGGCAGGTCCGAGCCGAACAGCTCGCTCCCGCCCTGGCGCTCCGGCCGGACCTCGCCACCGTCGTCGCCGGCGTCAACGACCTGCTGCGGCCGCGCTTCGACCCGGACGGAACGGCCGGGCACCTGGAGTCCATGTTCGCCGCCCTGACCGGCGAAGGGGCCCGCGTCGTCACCCTCACCTTTCCCGACGTCGGCCGGATCACCCCACTCGCCCGACCGCTCGCCCCCCGGGTCGAGGCGCTCAACGAAAGGATCCGTGCGGCCTCGCGCCGACACGGCGTCACCGTCGTCGAAACCTCCCACCACCCCGTCGTCACCGACCCCCGGCTGTGGAGCCCCGACCGGTTGCACGCCGGACCGCTCGGCCATGCGCGCATCGCCGCAGCGGTCGCCCAGGCGCTCGCCCTGCCCGATTCCGACGACTCCTGGACCCGGCCCCTGCCCCCGGGGAACCCTTCCGAGGGCTTCGGAGCAGTGACCGCCGAACTCCGCTGGATCGGATCCTTCCTCGGCCCCTGGCTCGGCCGGCGCCTACGGGGTCGCTCGTCCGGCGACGACCGGCGGGCCAAGCGACCGGAGCTGCTGCCGATGGCGGCGGCCCCGCACGGGCCCCTCCCGCCCGGAGGCGGGTGACCGCAGGCATCCGCCCCCTCGGAGCCGGAAACCCCGGCCGCGACCGCCCCGGGGCCCTTCGGGAGGTGAAGCACCCCGTCAGCGCGGCGGAGCGAGGACGCAGAACTCGTGCCCCTCGGGATCGACCAGACAGGTCCAGGGGACCGCGCCCTGGCCGAGGTCGAGAGGGACGGCGCCGAGGCCCTTCAGCCGGGCGGCCTCCGCCGTCTGGTCGGCACCGGGGTACGGCAGCAGGTCGAGGTGGACGCGGTCCGGAGCGGTCTTCCCGTCGGGCGTCCGGAAGAACTCCACATAGGGGCCGACCCCCTGGGAGGAGCGCAGCCGCGCGTAATCGTCCGTCACCTCGTGCAGCGTCCAGTCCGTCGCCTCGCCCCAGAACCGCGCCATCGCCCGGGGGTCGGCGCAGTCGACCACCACCATGGCGATCGGCCCGGTGTCCCGGAAGACCTCCCGGGGTTCCAGTACGCAGAACTCGTTGCCCTCGGGATCGGCGAGGACCGTCCACGGGACGTCGCCCTGCCCCAGGTCCACGGGCGTCGCGCCGAGGGCCCGGAGGCGTTCGACCAGCTCTGCCTGGTGGGTCGCGGAGGTGGTGGCGAGATCGAGGTGGACGCGGTTCTTCGCCGAAGACTTGGGCTCCGGGACGGTCACCACGTCCACGCAGACGGCGACCGGATCCGGCCAGACGAATCCGCCTCCCGGTTCCACATGGGTCACCCCGGGGGCCTCACTGGATGTCCCCCAGCCGAGCGCCTCCGCCCAGAACCGGCCGATCGCCGAGTCGTCAAGGGCCTTGATGTTCACGTTGACCGGTCTCATCGCCATGGCGGTGATCTTGGAAGGCGCCCTGCGGCCCCCCGTGCCGTTGCCGAACGGTGGTCGACCCGAGGACGGCCGCGCGTGATGTCGACCGTCCGTGTCGTCGGACCGCGGAGTGCAGTGTCCCGGTGCCGCACCCCGCACCCCCGCCCCGACGCGCCCGGTGGCGTCCGTGCCCGACGGTGTGCGGCCTTCACCGGCGCAAGGCGCACGAAGGTGGCCCGGCTCCCGCGTGGCTTGCTTGACACTAAAATCGAACATCCATTCTCATGAAGGTCTGGCCCTTGGAATCACGGGCTCGATGCCGAGTTGTCCACAGGCCGGAAGGGACGTCGGAGCCCATTGTCAGTGGCAGGGGTTAGCGTCTTTCACATGAAGCGATCGACTCAAGCAAACCGGGTGGAACCCATGGCAGGAACCGACCGCGAGAAGGCGCTCGACGCCGCGCTCGCACAGATTGAACGCCAATTCGGCAAGGGCGCCGTGATGCGCATGGGCGACCGCACCCAGGAGCCGATCGAGGTGATCTCCACCGGATCGACCGCCCTCGACGTCGCCCTCGGTGTCGGCGGTCTGCCGCGCGGTCGTGTCGTGGAGATCTACGGACCGGAGTCGTCCGGTAAGACGACCCTGACCCTGCACGCCGTTGCCAACGCCCAGAAGGCCGGCGGACAGGTCGCCTTCGTGGACGCCGAGCACGCCCTCGACCCCGAGTACGCGAAGAAGCTCGGCGTGGACATCGACAACCTCATCCTGTCCCAGCCGGACAACGGCGAGCAGGCCCTTGAGATCGTCGACATGCTGGTCCGCTCCGGTGCGCTCGACCTGATCATCATCGACTCCGTCGCAGCCCTCGTGCCGCGAGCGGAGATCGAGGGCGAGATGGGCGACTCGCACGTGGGTCTCCAGGC
This sequence comes from Streptomyces sp. NPDC058872, assembly GCF_042743065.1. Lineage (NCBI taxonomy): Bacteria > Bacillati > Actinomycetota > Actinomycetes > Kitasatosporales > Streptomycetaceae > Streptomyces > Streptomyces sp. NPDC058872. The sequence continues at coordinate 13,514 of NZ_JBHYMK010000054.1, read as the reverse complement.
CCGCCTGATGAGCCAGGCCCTCCGGAAGATCACCAGCGCGCTCAACCAGTCCAAGACCACCGCGATCTTCATCAACCAGCTCCGCGAGAAGATCGGCGTGATGTTCGGTTCGCCGGAGACCACGACCGGTGGACGCGCCCTGAAGTTCTACGCTTCGGTGCGCCTCGACATCCGCCGCATCGAAACCTTGAAGGACGGCACGGAAGCGGTCGGTAACCGCACCCGCGTCAAGGTCGTCAAGAACAAGGTCGCGCCCCCCTTCAAGCAGGCCGAGTTCGACATCCTCTACGGCCAGGGCATCAGCCGCGAGGGCGGCCTGATCGACATGGGCGTGGAGCACGGCTTCGTCCGCAAGGCCGGCGCCTGGTACACCTACGAGGGCGACCAGCTCGGCCAGGGCAAGGAGAACGCCCGTAACTTCCTGAAGGACAACCCCGACCTCGCCAACGAGATCGAGAAGAAGATCAAGGAGAAGCTGGGCGTCGGTGTCCGCCCCGATGCCCCGTCGGCCGAGCCGGGTGCAGACGCGGCAGGTGCTTCCGACGCGGCCGGGGCGGACGACGCCAAGAGCGCCGCTGCTCCCGCGAGCAAGAGCGCGAAGGCGACCAAGGCCACCGCGGTCAAGAGCTGACCGGTGACCGGTCGCACCGAATGGCCGGGTGACAGTCCCGACTCGTCGAGGGCCGAGAAGGAGCTGTCACCTCAGGATCCCGCTGAGCGAGCGCGCGCGATCTGTCTGCGTCTGCTCACCGGGAACCCCCGCACGCGCAAGCAACTCGCGGATGCGCTGCGCAAGCGGGAGATCCCCGACGAGGTGGCCGAAGAGGTCCTCTCCCGCTTCGAGGACGTCGGTCTCATCGACGACGCCGCCTTCGCCGGTGCCTGGGTGGAGTCCCGCCACCATGGACGGGGTCTCGCCCGGCGAGCCCTTGCCAGGGAACTCCGCACCAAAGGGGTTGAACCGACCCTCATCCAGGAGGCCGTGGGCCAGCTCGACTCCGAGCGGGAGGAAGCCACGGCGCGCGAGCTCGTGGACCGCAAGTTGCGGGCCACCCGTGGTCTCGAGCGAGACCGGCGACTGCGCCGGCTCGCAGGAATGCTGGCTCGCAAGGGGTACCCGGAGGGCATGGCGCTCCGTGTCGTCCGTCAAGCGTTGGAGGCCGAGGGCGAGGATGTGGACGGGCTGGACGAGCCCTTTTGAGGCCTTCGTCAAGGGAGGCGTCTCTGGGGGGCGCTTGAGAAGGGAATCACGGGGCGGGGCGCCTCGGACGACCGGCTCGGGGGAGCGGTCGTCTGGTGAGCGCTCATGGGCCGGGTGCTCTGCGGCAGGCGTCCGGAGCACGGACGTTTTCGTGCGGGCCGAAAGAGGGTGTTCCCGCAATGGACATCTACATGGGGAGCTTCTGGAGCGAGTCCTTCTGACGCGGGGGGACAGAAGGACTCACTCCTTCACGCGGTGCCCCGGGAGTGAGGCCATGTGCAGCACTCCACCTGATCGCTCCTGATCGCGCAGGGGAAGGGCCGGGGGCGGGGGCGCGGTGGGCCCGCGTTCTGAGGGCCTTGGAGAGCGAGTCGTCCGACACCGGGGTGGCGGCAGTGCCCGGCACCCTTCCAGACGTCCCTGCACACGGGGACGGGGCTCACACCACGTCTGCCGTGCGCCCGTTCTCCGTGGACACTTCCGGGGCTTCCTCGGCCGCTTGCGGTTCGTCAACCGGGCCGCCGCGGACCGCGTCGGCTGCCGCGTACAACTCCTCCGGACGAACCCCCGAGAAGGCGGCGACGAGATGTCCGTCGGGTCGCACGAGCAGGACTGCATGGGCCGGGGCCCCCGGATAGTCCTCCGTCACCAGGACCTCGGCCTTCGCCGGGAGTGCTTGGACGGCTTCTTCGAGCCGCGGCATCACTCCGGCGCTCTGCCAGTGCCGTCGATCCCACACTTCGGTGCCGGGGGCGACCAGGAGCACCAGGAGGCGACCCTGGCCGAGCCGGTCCCTGAGCCGCACGGTCGTGCCGTCGGGGGCGGTCACCCGAACGTCCTCGACCGGGGCGCCCGGAGGAGTGCCCACGGGCGTCTGCCCCTCGGTGTACGGGGGGGAGAGGGGGGAGTGGGGGTACGCCGGAGGGGCGCCGAGCGGACCGCGCCCCAGGTGGCCGTCGGTCAGCAGGGCGTCATGGCTCCGCGCGGCTCCGGGGAGGTACGTCCGAAGCCCCCCGCCGCCGCGCAGTACGGGAAGCGATTGGTCCGCTGCGCGCAGCCGGGTGGCGACGGCGGTTCGCCGCTCGCTCTGGTAGCTGTCGAGAAGCCGGTCCGAGGCTCCGTGGTGCCAGGTGTGTGCGAGTTTCCAGGCGAGGTTGTCCACGTCCCGCAACCCCTCGTCGAGGCCCTGGGTGCCGACCGCGCCGACCAGGTGTGCCGCGTCCCCGGCGAGGAAGACCCGGTCGACCCGCCAGCGGCGGGCGAGTCGGTGGTGCACGGTGTGGACGCCGGTGTCGATCAGTTCGTACGGGGGAGTCATCCCCTCGCACCAGCCGGCCAGGGTTTCGCGGATCCGGGAGACCAGCGCGTCCGGGGTGACCAGGTCCCCGCGGGGCGGTAGGAGCCAGTCGATGCGCCACACCCCGTCGGGCAGCGGGCGCGCGGTGATCTCTTCGGCACCGCGCCACGGGGGCTGACGGTGCAGCAGGGCCTCCCCCGGCCAGGGGAGTTCGGTGCGCAGCGCGGCGACGGCATGTCGTTCCACGGCGGTGCGTCCGGGGAAGCGGATGCCGAGCAGTTTGCGCACGGTCGAGCGGGCCCCGTCGCAGCCGACCAGGTGGCTGCCGCGCCACCAGGTGCCCTCCGGCCCCCTGGTGTGGGCGATGATCCCGTCCCGGTCCTGCTCGATGCCGTCGAGGCGGGCCTCGGTGACGAGCCGGATCAGTTTCTGACGGGAGATGGCGTCGCGCAGTCCGCGGGCCAGGGCGTGTTGGGGAATGTGCAGCGGGGCGGCCGGGGGAGCGGGAGCACCAGGCGCTTCTGACCACTCCTCCGTCCCGCCGAGCCCCAGGTCGAGGGCGAGGCTGCGGACCACCTGGCGACGGCGCATGCCGCGCCAGCCGACCCAGCGCACGCCTTCGTCACGGAGGGTCGTGCAGCCGAGCCGCTCGACCATCGAGGCCATGTCGGCGCGGAGGACCACGCTCCGCGCCGGTCGGGGCTCCTCTTTTCCGCCGCTCTCGTCGAGCACGACGCTGGGCACGCCCTGTGCGGAGAGCGCGAGGGAGAGCGCGAGGCCGACCGGCCCCGCGCCCACGATGATCACCGGATCCACGGCGCGGCTCCTGAAGGCCGGATGGTCATGAGGGCAGCACAGAGGAGTGTGGCACGAGCCCGGTGGTTGATCACAGAACGTATGCAACCCACTGAGGGTTCCCGCGTCAAGCGACGGGGTGGGCGCGGTGCGGTCGACCTGGTGTCGATGCCGCTCCGGCCCACCCCGTGGGTGTCATGGACCCCTCTGGGATCAGGTGCCGCTGGTTGCTTCCGACTTCACCTCGGGGGCTCCCGCCTGGGCGGGGAGGGGGACCGAGGGTGACTTCCGGCCCTGCCGGAGTCGCTTCTCCAGCCGGGCGGCGAGGCTGGTGAGAAGGAAGTTGATGGCAATGTAGATCAGCGCGATGACCGTGAGGGTGGCGATCGTGTTGGCGCCGTAGTTGGCCGTGATCTGCCGGTTCTGGCTGAGGAGCTCCGCGAAGCCGAGCATCGCGCCGCCGAGTGCGGTGTCCTTGACGATCACGACGAGCTGGCTGACCAGGGCGGGCAGCATGACGGTCACGGCCTGCGGCAGCAGGACGTGCATCATGGTCTGCCCCTTGCGCATGCCGAGTGCCACGGCCGCGTCGCCCTGCCCCCTGGGCAGCGAGAGGACTCCGGCCCGGACGACCTCGGCGATCACGGAGGCGTTGTAGAGCACCAGACCGGTGACGACCGCGTACAGCGGGCGGAAGTCGGAGCTCACGGTGGTGAACTCGCGGTAGGCCTGGTTGGCGAACACCATCAGGAGTAGTACCGGGATGGCGCGGAAGAACTCCACCACCATGCCGACCGGCACGCGCACCCAGCGGTGGTCGGAGAGCCGACCGATGCCGAGGGCCGCGCCGAGCGGCAGCGCGATCAGGATGGAGAGCGCGGCGGCCTTGAGGGTCTCGGTGATCCCCGGCAGGAGGTAGGTCGTCCAGACCTCGGAGTCCGTGACGAACGGGCTCCACTTGTCCGCGTCCAACTGGTGCTTGGCCGCCAGGGCGGCGAGCACCCACCAGGCCACGAGGGCGAGCACCACCAGGAAGGCGATCGTGTAGAGGAGGTTGCGCCGCTTGGCGCGCGGGCCGGGGGTGTCGAACAGGACGGAACTCATCGCTTCACCGCCAGTCGTTTGGCCGCCCAGCCCAGGAGCAGGCCGGTGGGGAGGGTGAGGACGATGAAGCCGAAGGCGAAGATGCTAAAGACCGCGAAGAGCGCGTCGGCCTCGTTCTCGATCATTTCCTTCATCAGGAAGGCCGCCTCGGCGGCGCCGATCGCGGCGGCCACGGTGGTGTTCTTGGTGAGGGCGATCAGGACGTTGGCGAGCGGGGCGATCGCGGCACGGAAGGCCTGCGGGAGGACCACCAGGCGGAGCACCTGGCTGAAGCTCAGGCCCAGCGCACGGGCGGCCTCCGCCTGGCCCGGCGGGACGGTGTTGATGCCCGAGCGGAGCGCCTCGCAGACGAACGTGCCGGTGTAGGCGACGAGTCCGAGGACGGCGAGTCGGAAGCCGATGCTCTCGGACCGGTCTCCGCCGAGCGTGACGAGCAGGGTTTGGTTGAGCCCCAGCAGACAGGCGACGATGACCACCGTCAGCGGGGTGTTCCGGACGGTGTTGACGTACCCGGTGGCGAAGCCGCGCATCACCGGGACGGGGCTGACGCGCATCGCGACCAGGGCGGTGCCCCAGACCAGCGAGCCGATCGCCGAGTAGAGGGTGAGCTGAGCCGTCACCCAGAAGGCGCCGAGCAGGTCGTACTGCCCGGAATCAAGAAAGTCGAACACGATGCCCCGCGCTCTCCCCTGGTGGTCGGTCGGTGTGGGGGCCGCCGCGTGGGCGGCGGCCGGTGCCGGTGTGACGGCCGCCCGAGCGGGGGCGGCCGTCACCGCGGAGACGGGGGCGGATCAGTCCTCGATCGCCGGGGCGGCCTCGGACTTGTAGCCGGAGGGCCCGAAGTGGGTCTGGACGAGCTTCTCCCAGGTGCCGTCGGAGACCATCTTCTTCAGCGCCTCGTTGATCTTCCCGCGCAGCTCCTCGTCGCCCTTCTTGAGGCCGATGCCGTACTTCTCGTCGCTCATCCGGAGGCCGGCGAGCTTGAACTTGCCCGCGTGCTCCTTCTGCGAGGCGTAGCCCGCGAGGATCGAGTCGTCGGTGGTCAGGGCGTCCACGGCCTTGTTCTCCAGGCCGGTGAGGCACTCGGAGTAGCCGCCGAGCTGCTGGAGGTCGGCCTGCGGCGCGAGCTTGTCCTTGACGTTCTGCGCGGAGGTGGAACCGCTGACCGAGCAGAGCTTCTTGGAGTTGAGGTCCTCGACCTTGGTGATCGAGTTGTCGTCGGCGCGCACCAGCAGGTCCTGGTGGGCCAGGAAGTACGGACCGGCGAAGTCGACCTCCTTCTTGCGCTTGTCGTTGATCGAGTAGCTGGCGACGACGAACTTCACGTCACCGTTCTTGATCAGGTTCTCGCGCTCGGCGCTGGGCGCCTGCTTGAAGTTGATCTTGTCTTCGGAGTAGCCGAGCTCCTTGGCGACGTAACGGGCGACGTCGACGTCGAAGCCGGCGTACGTGCCGTCCGGGGTCTTCAGGCCGAGGCCCGGCTGGTCGAACTTGATGCCGACGGTGATCTTGTCGCCGTTGCTGCCGGAGTCGGAGCCGCCGCCACAGGCGGTGGCGGTCAGGGCGAGGACGACGGCGGCTGCCGCGGCGACGGAGGCGTTGCGAAGCTTCATGGAGGAAAGTCCCTTGAGTAGACGTGAGTTGGGAAGAATAGGTCCGAACTCGCTCAGTGGTGAAGGATCTTGGAGAGGAAGTCCTTGGCCCGGTCGCTGCGCGGGTTGCTGAAGAACTCCTCGGGCGCCGCCTGCTCGACGATGCGACCGTCGGCCATGAAGACGACCCGGTTGGCGGCGGAGCGCGCGAAGCCCATCTCGTGGGTCACGACCACCATGGTCATGCCGTCCCGGGCCAGCTGCTGCATGACCTCCAGGACCTCGTTGATCATCTCCGGGTCGAGGGCCGAGGTCGGCTCGTCGAAGAGCATCACCTTCGGGTCCATCGCGAGGGCGCGGGCGATCGCCACGCGCTGCTGCTGGCCGCCGGAGAGCTGGGCGGGGTACTTGTCGGCCTGGGTGCCGACCCCCACCCGGTCGAGCAGGGTGCGGGCCTTCTCCTCGGCGGCCTTCTTCTCCGTCCTGCGGACCTTGATCTGGCCCAGCATCACGTTCTCGAGCACCGTCTTGTGCGCGAAGAGGTTGAACGACTGGAAGACCATGCCGACGTCGGAGCGCAGGCGGGCGAGCTCCCTGCCCTCCTGGGGCAGTGGCCTGCCGTCGATGGTGATCGTTCCGGAGTCGATGGTCTCCAGTCGGTTGATCGTGCGGCACAGGGTCGACTTTCCGGACCCGGAGGGTCCGATGACGACCACGACCTCGCCGCGGGTGATCGTCAGATCGATGTCCTGGAGGACATGCAGGGCACCGAAGTGCTTGTTCACGTCGGACAGTACGACCAGGTCGTCCGCGGCGTGCGCGGTGTCCTCGGGGCCTTTGGACACTGACTCTCCGCTCATCGGCCTTTTGCTCCGTCCTCCTCGGTTGGGGAGGACACTAGAGACCCGATGTGATGAGCGTCATCACATCTGAGCGGAAATTGAGGATAACGATACGGCTTCAAACGGACACACCGCGTGAACGTGACGCGGGTGGTCGTACCGGGTGCATAACAGAAACAGGGGTGCAACAGGCGGGCACTTGACGGGGACGCCGATGTTCGGTGTTCATGCCTTGGTACCACCTGGTACACAGAAGGGCCGCCACCGGCGGATCGCCACAGACCGCACCACGATCACCACCACGGAGGAGGCACGCATGCGACTGCTGCTCGTCGAGGACGACGACCACGTCGCCGCCGCGCTCTCCGCGATCCTCGCCAAGCACGGCTTCGCCGTCACCCACGCCCGCAACGGCGAGGAGGCGCTGCAGGCCGTGCTGCCCACGGCACAGGGCGAGCGCCCCTCGTACGGAGTGATCCTGCTCGACCTCGGCCTGCCCGACCAGGACGGCTACCAGGTCTGCGGTCGCATCCGGAAGCTCACCACCACTCCCGTGATCATGGTGACCGCGCGCAGCGACGTGCGCTCCCGGATCCACGGCCTCAACCTCGGCGCCGACGACTACGTCGTCAAGCCCTACGACCCCGGCGAGCTCCTCGCCCGCATCCATGCCGTCAGCCGGCGCAGCACCGGAACCGAGGAACCGGCCGGTGCCCCGGGAGCCGTCGACGGGACCCTGTTGCAGCTCGGCTCCGTCACCGTCGAGTTGCCCACCCGGCGCGTCAGCGTCGACGGCGAGAGCGTCCCGCTGACCCGCAAGGAGTTCGACCTGCTCGCCCTCCTGGCCCAGCGCCCCGGAGTCGTCTTCCGCCGTGAGCAGATCATCAGCGAGGTGTGGCGGACCAGTTGGGAGGGGACCGGCCGCACCCTGGAGGTGCACGTCGCCTCCCTGCGCTCCAAGCTGCGGATGCCCGCTCTGATCGAGACCGTGCGGGGCGTCGGCTACCGCCTCGTCGCCCCCTCCGCCTGACCCCGGACGGCTTTCCGCGTGCGCACCCGACTCCTTCCGCTGCTCATCGTGCTCATGGCCGGGGTGCTGCTCGCCCTCGGTTTCCCGCTCGCCGCCAGCCTGGCCGCCTCCGAGCAGCAGCGGGTCGTCGTCGACCGGCTCGACGACGCCGCCCGCTTTGCCGCGCTGGCCCAATTCGTCAGCGAGAACCCCTTCGGCACCGATGAGCGGCGGATCACCCTCCGTGGCGAACTCACCAGCTACCACGACGTCTACGGCATTCGTGCAGGGGTCTACTACCGCGACAACCGGGCCATGGCCGCGGCCCCCGAAGGCTGGGTCGTCCCGTACGAGGGGGAGGCCCGGCGCGCCTTCAACGAGGCACTGCTCGGGCGCCGCAGCCATGATCCGCCGCAGGTTTGGCCCTGGCAACGGGACGCCGTCCTCAGCATCGCCTCGCCCGTGGTCCGTGACGGAGACGTCGTCGCCGTCGTCGTCACCGACTCGCCCACCGGGCGGCTCCGTTCCGAGATCCTGCGCGGCTGGCTGCTGATCTTCGTGGGCGAAGCCGCCGCGATGCTGCTCGCCGTCGGTGCCGCCTTCCGGCTCACCGGCTGGGTGCTCAGGCCGGTGCGGGTGCTCGACGCCGTCACCCACGACATCGCCACCGGCCGGATGAATTCCCGTGTGGCCGCCGCCGGTGGACCGCCCGAACTGCGCCGTCTCGCACGCTCGTTCAATGAGATGGCCGATCACGTCGAGGATGCGCTCGAACAGCAGCGGGCCTTCGTCGCGGACGCCTCCCACCAACTGCGCAACCCGCTGGCCGCCCTGTTGCTGCGGATCGAGCTGCTCGCCCTGGAGCTTCCCGAGGGCAACGAGGAGATCGCCTCCGTCCGGACCGAGGGGAAACGCCTCGCCCAGGTCCTCGACGACCTGCTCGACCTCGCCCTGGCCGAGCACACGGCCGCCGAGCTGAGGCTCACCGACGTGGGGGCACTCGCCGAGGAGCGGGTCGCCTCCTGGCGTCCGGTCGCCCAGGACAAGGGCGTCGCCCTGACCGCAGAGTGTGCCGCGGCGACCGCTTGGGCGGATCCGGTGGCCCTCTCCAGCGCACTCGACGCGGTGATCGACAACGCGCTGAAGTTCACCCCGCCCGGCAAGGAGGTCGTGGTCGTGGTCGCGCTCGCCCCCGACGGGGCGGGCGTCTCCGTCGTCGTGGCCGACCACGGTCCCGGCCTCACGGAGGAAGAGCTCGCCAGGGTCGGAGACCGCTTCTGGCGTTCCGGCCGGCACCAGAACGTCAAGGGTTCGGGCCTCGGCCTCTCCATCGCGCGCGTCCTGCTGGCGGCGGGCGGCGGCGGCATGGGCTTCGCACCGAACGAGCCGCACGGACTGCGGGTCACGGTCACCGTCCCGCGGCACGCTCCCGCCGAGCGGGAGGCCGGTCGGGGCTCCGGCGGACGGTAACGGCGGGAAGGCCGGGAGGCGCGGAGGTCAGGGCTTCACCGAGCGGTAGTAGCGGCGGGCGCCGTCGTGGAGTTGCAGGGGATCGGTGTAGACGGCGGTGCGCAGGTCCACCAACTGGGCCGGATGGACCTGCCGGCCTATTCCGTCCCGGCTCCTGATCACCGTGCGGGTGAAGCCCTCCACCAGGTCCTCATCGGCGTCCACCGTGGTGACCAGGAGGTTCGCCACCGCCAGGGTCTCCACCGACTGTCCGTCCTGCGCCTTCGCATAGGTGTCCGCCGGGATGAGCGCCGACCGGTAGTGCCGGGTCGACTCGCCCACGTCGTGGAACCCGTCGACCAGGTCGGCGTCGAGCGGGAGAAGCCGGATCGGGAAGCGCTCGGACAGCGTCTGCATCGCCTGGGTGGGCAGGCCGCCCGACCAGAAGAAGGCGTCGAGACGGTCCTGCTCCAGGAGCACCGGCATGGTGTCGATGCCGGCCGAGACCGGTACGACGTCCCGGTCGGGGGTCAGGCCCGCTGCCGCGAGGACCCGGTCGGCGATCAGCCGCACCCCGGAGCCGTCCTGCCCCACGCCGACCCGGAGTCCCCGCAGGTCCTTCACGCTCCGCACTGACGAGCCCTTGCGCACCGCGAGCTGCACGTAGTCGTCGTAGAGCCGTGCACAACTGCGCAGCCGCTCGAAGCCGGGCAGGCGGTCGCGCTGGTACTGGGCCACGGCGTCGGCCGTCGCAATGGTGAAGTCGGCCTCGCCGGTCGCGACCCGGGCCAGGTTCTGCTGGGAGCCCTCGCTGTCCTCGAGCGCTATCGAGACCTCGGGCAGGTCCTGGGCGAGGGCCTGTTGGAGCAGTCTCCCGTAGCGCTGGTAAACGCCGGTGGGCACCCCCGTGCTGAAGGTGACGGAGCCGCTCGGGGAGGGGGCGCCGTACGGATACAGCCACCAGGCCAGCGCCCCGCACAGCACGAGCAGCGCGGCCGGGAGCACCAGGGCACGGCGGCGGGCGGCACGGGAGAGCGAGGCGAGCATGCGGCGATCCTGCCAGCTCACCGCCTCCCCTGACCAGGCTCGTCGGAGCGTCGGATCCCGGGTGGCTCCGCCGAAGCGGTGAGCGGTCCTTCCTGCGAGGGCGGCACCGTGTGTCCTGCCGGGCCCCACGGGCACCTGCGGCTAGCGTCGGAGAACGTTCGGTGATCTTGAGGACCGTCCCCTGTCCGCTCCTGGCACCCCCTTCCGAGCCCGTCGAACGGCCCCCCGTCCCCAGGGGGCAGCACACCCGCGTCGAATCCGTCGGCACGTCCCGTGCCGACGGGGCCCGCCCCGCCCGTTCGTCAGCGCCCGGAGGAACGTCCCCGCCGGGTCGCCCCGTCGTCCCCGGACCGCGGTACCGCGAGGCCCGGGAACGCGGGGGAAGGCGCACTGCCGGGCCCCCTTACCCTTGAGGCATGACCAGCAGCAGTGACCGGGCCGGAGCGGTGGACGAAGTGGGCGTTACTCGAAGCTACGAGATCCGCACCTACGGGTGCCAGATGAACGTCCACGACTCCGAGCGGCTCTCCGGTCTGCTGGAAGAGGCGGGCTACGTCCGTGCTCCCAAGGGCGCGGACGGCGACGCCGACGTCGTCGTCTTCAACACCTGCGCGGTCCGTGAGAACGCCGACAACAAGCTGTACGGCAACCTCGGTCGACTCGCCCCGATGAAGACCGCGCGTCCCGGCATGCAGATCGCCGTCGGCGGCTGTCTCGCGCAGAAGGACCGCGACACCATCGTCAAGAAGGCCCCGTGGGTCGACGTGGTCTTCGGTACGCACAACATCGGCAAGCTCCCCGTCCTCCTGGAGCGCGCCCGAGTCCAGGAGGAGGCGCAGGTCGAGATCGCCGAGTCGCTGGAGGCGTTCCCCTCCACGCTGCCGACCCGCCGCGAGTCCGCGTACGCGGCCTGGGTCTCGATCTCCGTGGGCTGCAACAACACCTGCACCTTCTGCATCGTCCCCGCCCTGCGCGGCAAGGAGGAGGACCGCCGTCCCGGCGACATCCTCGCCGAGATCGAGGCACTGGTCGCCGAGGGCGTCTCCGAGATCACGCTGCTCGGCCAGAACGTCAATGCGTACGGTTCGGACCTGGGCGACCGCGAGGCCTTCTCCAAGCTGCTGCGTGCCTGTGGCGGGATCGAGGGCCTGGAGCGGGTCCGCTTCACCTCGCCGCACCCCCGGGACTTCACCGACGACGTCATCGCGGCCATGGCCGAGACGCCGAACGTCATGCCGCAGCTACACATGCCGCTCCAGTCCGGCTCCGACTCGATCCTCCGCGCCATGCGCCGCTCCTACCGGCAGGAGCGCTTCCTAGGGATCATCGAGAAGGTCCGCGCGGCCATTCCGCACGCGGCCATCTCCACCGACATCATCGTGGGCTTCCCCGGCGAGACCGAAGAGGACTTCGAGCAGACCCTGCACGCCGTTCGCGAGGCCCGTTTCGCGAACGCCTTCACCTTCCAGTACTCCAAGCGTCCCGGAACCCCGGCGGCGACCATGGAGGGGCAGATCCCGAAGGAGGTCGTGCAGGCGCGCTACGAGCGTCTGGTCGCCCTCCAGGAGGAGATCTCCTGGGAGGAGAACAAGAAGCAGGTGGGCCGCACCCTGGAAGTCATGGTCGCGGAAGGCGAAGGACGCAAGGACGGCGAGACCCACCGCCTTTCCGGCCGCGCCCCCGACAACCGGCTCGTCCACTTCACCAAGCCGACCGAGGACGTCCGTCCCGGCGACGTGGTGACCGTCGAGATCACCTACGCCGCCCCGCACCACCTGCTCGCCGAGGGGCCCGTCGGGTCGGTGCGCCGCACCCGTGCGGGCGACGCCTGGGAGAAGCGCACCGCAGCGGTCGCCGCCAAGCCGGCGGGCGTGTTGCTCGGCCTTCCGAAGATCGGCGTCCCGGAGCCCCTGCCCGCGGTTGACGCGCCGGCCTGCGGGAACCACTGACACGGGGCGCACATGCGTCACACCGGCCGCCGGAGGGGGAGCACGTGGGGAAATGGGTCGTCGTCGCGCAGTTCGTGTCGGGGGACTCGTACCTGACCGAGGTCGTCGCCCGGATCTCCGGCACCCGGGAGGACGCCCGCAGAGCCATGCGGGCCGCCACCCGGACGTGCCGGACGCCGATGCGGGAGAAGTGGCGCGAGGTGTACCGCCTCCCGGGTGGGGACGGCTACCTCGTCATCGTCAAGGGAGCCGCGACCCTCAGCGAGGTCACCCTGACCATCGCCGAGATGGTCTACGACTCGGCCGACCCGACCGTCGAGGCGGAGGCCGGGGAGGAAGAAGCCGTCGTCTGATCCTCCCCCGGCCGGGCCCCGGAGATCGGACCACCGGGCAGTAGGCTGCGGATCATGCTTGTCGCCGCTGCCGTCTGCCCCTGCCCGCCGCTCCTCGTGCCCGAGGTCGCGACCGGCGCCGCCCCCGAGCTGGACGCCGCCCGGGCAGCCTGCGTGGACGCGGTCGGACTGCTCGCCGCCGCCCGCCCCGAGCGGCTGTACGTCGTCGGGCCCGTCGGGGCGGGCGCCCACGGCGCTTACCCGGGCGGTACGACGGGCTCCTTCGCGGGCTTCGGCGTGGACCTCTCCGTGCGCCTCGGCGAGGGCCCGTCCGGGAGCGGCGCCGACCGTTCCGCCGACACCGCCCCCCTCGCCGAAGGCGACGGGGCGCTCCCCGGCGAACGCGGGACCCTTCCCCCCTCGCTCGCCGTCGGCGCTTGGCTCCTCACCCGCACCCACTGGGCCGGCGCACCGGTCGAGGGCCTGGGGGTCGACGTGGCGGCCACGCCCGACCACTGCGCGGGCGCCGGCCGTGAGCTGGCCGCCTCCGCGGAGCGGGTCGCCCTCCTCGTCCTGGGCGACGGCAGTGCCTGCCGGACCGTGAAGGCCCCCGGCTACCTGGACGAGCGGGCCGCCGGCTTCGACGCCGAGGCCGCCCGGGCGCTGGCCGCGGCGGACACGGCCGCGCTGCTCGCGCTGGACGCCGGGCTCGCGTCCGCGCTCAAAGCGGCCGGCCGGGCCCCCTGGCAAGTCCTTGCGGGTGCTGCCGAGGGCGCCGGGCTCGACGGCCGACTGCTCTTCGAGGACGCTCCGTACGGCGTGGGGTACTTCGTCGCGGCCTGGTCCTGAACGAGGGCGCCGACCCTACGGCGGACGGCCACGGAACACGATGTTCCC
>NZ_JBHYMK010000053.1:0-57541 GCF_042743065.1 Streptomyces sp. NPDC058872 | reverse complement strand
CTCGATGTGGTACGGAACATCCACCAAGGGACACTTCCAGTCCACCTCGATCCAAGTGAACGGCACCTACACGCCCGTCAGCTAAGCCCCGCCGCTCGTGGTGGTCCGTCGGCCGTGCCGGCGGACCACCACGAGCGGGGCCGGCCAGTCCTCAGGCCGCGGAGACCGCCCGACGGTCCCGTAGGGCCGGGACGAGGGCCAGCGACATCAGGGCGGCGGTGACCGCGAAGGCCCATGGATAGCCGGTCCGAGCGGCGAGCACCCCGAAGCCGACGGCACCGGCGCCCATGCCCGCGTCGAACGCGAGGTTCCACAGGGCGCTGACCGTGCCGTAACCGGACGGGGGGACACGGGCGTACATCAGCGTCAGCGTGACGTTCTGGGCGATCCCGAAGCCGACGCCGAACAGCACCACCCCGATGACGACGGCGACCGGGCTCCGGGTCAGGGCCGTGAGCAGGGTTCCCGCCACCGCGGCGGCGAGGCCGGGCAGCAGCAGTGCGGCCTGCCCGTGACGGTCCCCGTACCGCCCGGCGATCCAACGGGCCCCCGTGGAGGCCGCCGACTGGCCGAACAGGGCCATCGCGATGACGCCTGCCGAGGCCGACGGAACCGCGAGGGGAAGGAAGGTGACGATGATTCCGGCGGCGAGGGCGGTGGCCGCGAAAACCAGCGCGGGCCGGAGGAGCGCCGCCGTGCGGAATCCCGCCGCCATGCCGATCGACGGCCCGGAGGCGGGTTCCCGGGCCGGCAGGCCCGGCACGGACAGCACCGCCGCGAGCGAAGCGACGGCTCCGGCGACGAAGACCGGCCCGTACCCCACGTGCGCCGCGAGCCACACGCCCAGCGGTAGCGCCACCAATGCGGGCACCCCGGTCACGATGCCGACCAGTGCGAGGCCCTCGCCGCGGCGTTCGGGCGGAACGAGCGACGCCGTCAGCGCACCACCCGCGACGACCGTGCACGCGAAGCCCAGTCCGCGCAGCACACAGACCACCGTGATCCACACCGTGCCTCCCGCGGCGGTCAACACCAAAGCGGGCGCGCCGAGGAGCACCAGTCCGATCCCCAGGACCAGACGGTGGCCGAAGCGGGAGACGAAGCGGGGGGTCAGCATCTCGCCCCCGACCGTGGCCAGCAACAGCGAACCCGTGGCGAGCCCGGCGGCATCGCCGTGGTGTCCGGTGCTCGCCTCGGCATAGAGGGGGACGACCGACAGGAGCAGGTAGAAGCTCGTCGCGGCACCGATGATCGAGACGAAGCGGAGCAGGAGGGGACGCGTCACCAGCCGCGGTCGTGACGGACTCGCCTCATCCGGGCGCGCGTTGGACATCCTGGTCATGCGGCCACGCTAGACGCCCGACGGGGCGCCCGTAAGATCCGTTTCCACGCTCGAACGGGCGTCATTTCCAGGCGCGGGGGGGGGCTTCAGCGGGCCCTGACCGCCCACTCTCTGCGGCGCACTGCCGGCGACAACGGGTCCGACAAACGGCCCGCGGGCGGCCTCCCCGTCGTCTGGTCGATCGGGTCGTGGCGGATGCGGTCCGCAGGCATTCCCCTCGCCGTGAGGCGCCGCACGGTGGCGGCGACCATGGCCGGTGGGCCGCTCACATAGGCGAGGTGGCCGGACCAGTCGGTGTGCCGGGCCACCACGGCGGCGATCGAGGTCTCCTCATCGGTGCCGAGTCCCTCGCCGACCACCGGGACGACGCGCAGCCAGGGGTGGCGCGTCTCCAACTCGGCGAGGGAAGCCGTGTCGTACAGGTCGTCCAAGCTCCGGGCACCGAGGAAGAGACGGGCGCGCCGGTGCCCCGAACGGCGTACGGCGAGGTCGTCGAGCAGTGCCTTGGCGGTGGCCCAGCCGGTTCCGCCGGCCACGATCAGGAGGTCACCGGGGGGAGCGTCGTCCAGCGTCATGGACCCCTGTGCCGGTCCGAGCCGCAACCGGTCCCCGACCCCGGTGCGGCCCACCAGGGCATCGCTGACCCCGTCCGGTCCGGTCCGACGGACGTGGAACTCCAACTCCCCGTCCTCCCGGGGTGCGCAGGCGACGGAGTACGGCCGCCACGCCTGCGGCAGCAGCGGGGATTCGAGCCGGGCGTACTGCCCCGCCCGGTAGGGGAACGGTTCCGCGGTGCGGACCCGGAGGACGGCGACGTCGGGGCCGCGCACCTCGTGTTCCGTCACCGTCGCGTTCCAGTAGGCGGGCTCGGCCAGGGCCTCGCGCGCCCCGTCGACCATGGCGGCGACGGCGAACCTCACCATGCGTACCCAGGCCCACTCGGCCTCCTCGGCCCAGCGGTCGCCCGCACTGCGACGGAGGGCCGTGACGAGTGCTTCCTCGAACACCTCGAAGTGCACCGGCCGCACGCCCAGCTTGCGGTGGTCCCGCCCCAGCCGGGCGCAGAACCCGGCCACTTCGTCCGGCCGGTCCAGGTTCTCGATCAAGTACCAGAAGGCCCGCTCCAGATGGGCCCGCTGGAAGTCCATCGACTCGGGGAACAGTCCGCGCAAATAAGGGTGTTGCTCGAACATCGCCCGGTAGAGGCGGTCGATGAGGTCGCTGAAGGGCGTCACCGGGGACAGGTACCGCCTGATCGTCTCCTGGTCTCCGGCCCCGTCGTAGAAGTCCCCGGACTCCACCGGCCTTTCCGTTCCGCCCGGTCGGAGCAAGCGCTCCCGGAGCCGCATCGCGTCCTGGCGCGCGAGGAGCGCATGGTACTCGTCGTACGTCTCGCCTGTGGTGCTCACGTGCTGGTTCTCTCCTACTGCCGTGCCTGCCGCGGCTCCGCCCCGGCCCCGGCGCAGTCTGGCACCGCCGGCCCGCCGGCGTCCGGCCCCATCGGGCAGGGCCGTTCGGCCCCTTCCTCCGCCGCGCCCGCCCGCACCGGAACGGTCAAGAGCAGGGCGAGGACCACGGCCGCGGCGAGTGCGGCGCCGGTCCTGCGGGCGAAGGCGTACGGGTCGGGACGGGGGGACGTCCGGGGCGGGGTGGGATCCAGGGCCGCCCAGCAGAGCGCGTCCTCCCGCTCTTCGCGCCGGCGCCGTACCGCCGCGCCGGCCCGCACCGTGACGCTGGCGGCAGCACCGGCCACCACCCCTGCGAGGAGCAGCGGGCCGGGGGTCCCCGCCAGGAGCAGCAGGGCGGTCACGGCGGCCGTGGCCCAGCCGGTGACGCACGCCGTCGCGGCCAGGCGGCGGGAGGCGGGACGGTCGGCCCCCGCACGCAGGTCGACGAGTGCCGGAACGTACCAGACGCACCCGGAGGCGGTCACGGCACCGATGCCCAGGGCGAGCACGGGAGCGGTCACCGGAGCGTCGCCGTCTCGTCGGCGGGGCGCTCGACGCCGTGTGCGGACCGGTCCCCGGGGTGTCCACCGGGTTCGTCCGCGGGCCGGTCGGGGGACTGGTTCTCCAGCCGGTCGACGGCCGCGATCTCGGGGTGGTGCAGGTCGAACGCCGGGGATTCGGAACGGATCCGCGGCAGGGTGAGGAAGTTGTGCCGCGGCGGCGGGCAGGAGGTCGCCCACTCCAGCGAGCGGCCGTAGCCCCACGGGTCGTCGGTCTCGACCCTGCTTCCGTACCGGCCGGTCTTCCAGACGTTGTAGAAGAACGGCAGGAAGGAGAGGCCGAGGAGGAAGGAGCCCACGGTGGAGACGGTGTTGAGCGCGGTGAAGCCGTCGGCGTCCAGGTAGTCGGCGTAGCGGCGGGGCATGCCCTCGGCGCCGAGCCAGTGCTGCACCAGGAAGGTGGCGTGGAAGCCGACCGTGAGGGTCCAGAAGGTGATCTTGCCGAGCCGCTCGTCGAGCATCTTGCCGGTGAACTTCGGCCACCAGAAGTGGAAGCCGGCGAACATCGCGTACACGACGGTGCCGAACAGGGTGTAGTGGAAGTGCGCCACGACGAAGTACGAGTCGGAGACGTGGAAGTCCATCGGGGGCGAGGCCAGGATGACGCCGGTCAGACCGCCGAAGGTGAAGGTCATCAGGAAGCCGACGGCCCAGAGCATCGGGGTCTCGAAGGACAAGGAGCCCTTCCACATCGTTCCGATCCAGTTGAAGAACTTCACGCCGGTCGGTACGGCGATGAGGAACGTCATGAAGGAGAAGAACGGGAGGAGCACGCCACCGGTGACGTACATGTGGTGCGCCCACACGGTCACGGACAGACCGGCGATCGCGATCGTCGCGGCCACCAGGCCGATGTAGCCGAACATCGGCTTGCGGCTGAAGACCGGGATGACCTCGGAGATGATGCCGAAGAACGGCAGGGCCAGGATGTACACCTCCGGGTGGCCGAAGAACCAGAAGAGGTGTTGCCAGAGCAATGCGCCGCCGTTGGCCGCGTCGAAGACGTGGGAGCCGAACTTCCGGTCGCATTCGAGGGCGAAGAGGGCCGCCGCCAGGACCGGGAAGACCATCAGCACGAGCAGGGACGTGAGGAGCACGTTCCAGGTGAAGATCGGCATCCGGAACATCGTCATGCCCGGAGCGCGCATGCAGATGATCGTGGTGATGAAGTTGACCGCACCGGCGATCGACCCGAAGCCCGACAGCGCGACGCCCATGATCCACAGATCGGCTCCGAGGCCGGGCGAGTGGACGGCGTCCGAGAGCGGCGCGTAGAGGAACCAGCCGAAGTCCGCGGCCCCGCCGGGCGTGAGGAAACCGCCGGCGGCTATCAGCGAGCCGAAGAGGTACAGCCAGTACGCCAGCATGTTCAGCCGGGGGAACGCCACGTCGGGCGCGCCGATCTGCAGCGGCATGATCCAGTTCGCGAATCCGGTGAACAGCGGCATCGCGAAGAGCAGCAGCATGATCGAGCCGTGCATCGTGAACGCCTGGTTGAACTGCTCGTTCGACATGATCTGCGTGCCGGGGCGCGCCAGCTCGGCGCGCATCATCAGGGCCATGACACCCCCGATGACGAAGAAGAAGAGGGCGGAGCAGAGGTAGAGCGTGCCGATCTGCTTGTGGTCGGTGGTCGTCAGCCACCCCACCCACGAGGGTCGGGCCGGTCGGGCCGGGTTCCCTCCGGTGGGCGCCGGGGGACGGTGCTCCCCTGTCCTGGTCTGCATGCTGCGTGCCTCGTCCACCGGACGACGACCTCCACTTCCGCGTGTGTTGCCGATGGGCCGGGAAGCGTCCTCACACGGGGGATGTCCGGAGCCGCTTCCCGGCCGCCGACACATGATCGTCGGAGGGCGCCCGGGGCCCGATAGAGCCGAACAGTCCTCCCGCTCACCGGGGCGCAGGGCCGAACGGCCCTCACCCCCGGCTCCTTCGCGCACGTACGCTGCCGGGAACACGCCCGTTCCGGACGGACCCCTCCCTCACGAGAGCCGACAGCACGCATGTCTGACACCACGCCGCACGCGCGCCCGCCCTGGCCCCGCATCGACGTGCCGGACCGGATGCACGGCCTGCTCGCCGCCGTGCTGGACCTCGGTCGGGACCTCGAACTCCCGCAGGTGTTGAGGAGCATCGTGGAGGCGGCCGTCAGCCTCACCGACGCCAAGTACGGGGCGCTCGGCGTCATCGACGACCGGCAGAAGCTCTCCCAGTTCCTGCCGGTGGGCATGGCCGAGGAGTTGGTGGCGCGGATCGGTCCCGCGCCATGCGGCCACGGCATCCTCGGCGAGCTCATCGGCAATCCGATACCACTGCGCCTCACCGATCTCACCCGTCATCCCAGCAGTTTCGGCTTCCCTCCCCACCATCCGCCGATGCGCACCTTCCTGGGCGCACCCATCCGGGTGCGGGACCAGGTCTTCGGCAACATCTACCTGACCGAGAAACGGGGTGGCGGCGTCTTCGACGCCGATGACGAGGCCGTGCTCACGACGCTGTCCACGGCGGCGGGCGTCGCCATCGACAACGCCCGCCTCTACCACGACAGCAGGCGCCGGGAGCACCGGCTCGAAGCGCTGGGCGAGATCACCCGGGCCCTGCTCGCGGGCACCGACACCGACGAGGTGCTGCGCCTGATCGCCCAACGGGCCATGGAGGTGGCCGACGCCGATCTCGCCGCGGTGCTCCTGCCGGTCGTGCCGGCAGGTGACCTGACCGTGCGCGTGGCGCACGGCGACGCCGCCGAGCGGGTCCGGGGCGCCGTTCTGCCGGCGTCCGGCTCGCTCGTGGGCCTCGCGGCGGGCCTCCGCGGACCGGTCGTCACGACCGACGTGCGCACCGACCCCCGCGCCCTGCCGCTCGACGGGGGGAGGGCCGGAGAGGAGCACGGTCCCGTGGTGGCCGTGCCGCTCCCCGTCGACGACGCCGTCTGCGGAGCCCTGCGGTTGAGCCGGAGGGCCGGGCGACCGGGCTTCGACGCCGCCGAGACCCTGTTGATCAGCGGCTTCGCGGACCAGGCGGCGATCGCCCTCGAACTCGCCGGGCGGCGGGCCGAGTCCGAGGAACTGGCCGTCCTGCACGACCGCGACCGCATCGCCCGCGACCTGCACGACGTCGCCATTCAGCGACTGTTCGCGACGGGCATGACGCTGCAGAGCGCCACACGGGTCATCGAACATCCCGGAGCCGCGGAGCGGGTCACCCGCGCCGTGGACGACCTCGACACCACCATCCAGATCATTCGCTCGACGATCCTCCAACTGCGGACGAGCGATGACGACCGCACGGGGACCGGGCTGCGCAGCTGCATGGCCGAAACGGTTCGCCTGGCCTCCCAGCACCTGGGTTTCACACCGTCGTTGCGCATCCTCGGGCCGGTCGACACCGGTGTCCCCGAGGCGCTGGCCGAGCACGTCCTGGCGGTGACGGCGGAGGCCCTGAGCAATACGGCCCGGCACGCCCGCGCGGGACGGTCCGACGTGCTGCTCTCGGTACCGGACCCGGCCGATCACCTCGTGTTGACGATCACCGACGACGGCATCGGACTCGGGACGGTCACCCCGACCGGCGGACTGCTCAACATGGGCTCGCGCGCCGCACAGTGCCGGGGAGCGTTCCGGCTGGAAGCGCCCCCGGAGGGCGGCACGCGGATCGTCTGGAGCGCTCCCCTGTCCGTCGGCGGGGCGCGCCGCGCCCCGGCGGGGAGGGCCCCTCGCGTCACGGGGGATTCCCCTGCTGCGGCTCCCTGAGCCGTTCGGCGATCATCGCCGCCTGGATCCGCCGGCCCACTCCCAGCTTGCCGAGGATCGACGACACCCGGTTCTTCACCGTCTTCTCGGCGAGGAACAAGCGCTCGCCGATCTGTCGGTTGGTGAGACCCAGGCCGATGAGGTCGAGGATCTCCAGTTCACGGGGCGAGAGCCGGTCGAGCTCGCCGGGTGCGGGCGTCTCGGGCACGGGCTCGGGGCCCCGGATCCGGTCCATCACCCGACTCGTCATCCGGGGGTCGAGGAGCGACCTGCCCGTCGCCACCGTGCGGACGGCGGCGACGAGGTCGGAGCCGCCGATCTGCTTCAGCACGTAACCGGCAGCACCGGCCATGATGGCGTCGAACAGGGCCTCGTCGTCGTCGAAGGAGGTCAGCATCAGGCAGGCCAGTTCCGGCATCTGGGCCCGGAGTTCCCGGCACACCTCGACCCCCTCGTGGTCACCGCCGGTCGCACCGCCGAGGCGGACGTCCAGCACGGCGACGTCCGGTCGCGTCGCGGGAATGCGGGCGAGCGCCTCGCGGGCATCGGCGGCCTCGCCGACCACCACGATGTCGGGCTCGGCTTCGAGCAGGTCGCGCACGCCCCGACGGACGACCTCGTGGTCATCGAGCAGGAAGACCCGCACGGGTGTGCCCGATGGGGCGGTGGAGTGACCGTCGGTCAGCACGGAGCACCTCCTCGGGACTCTCGTGCGTCGACGCGCCCGCACGACGCCGCCGACGTGCGGGACGAACGGGCGATGAGCGCCGCACGGGCGATCGGAGAAAAGGGAGGGGGCTTCACCGGGTACTCCTGGGCAGGGACAACACGGCCGCCACGACGGCGGCTTCGCGACCGCGCCGAAGCCCGGCCGCCTGCGGAACGGGCGTCAGTATGGCACCGGCCCCCGGGAGCCGAAGGGCCCTGGTCGGACAGGGTCGTTCGGCCCTAGCGGGCCGGGGGCGGCCCGTGGTCGACTCGCCGCTGCGACCCGGGGTGCCGCCCCCGTTGCGACCCGGCCGTCCCCCGGGTCCCCGGTGGGCACTCCCGGGCCGCAGCGGCCCGTCCCCCGCGGGCTCGCCCCTCCGGCTC
Source organism: Streptomyces sp. NPDC058872 (assembly GCF_042743065.1). Classification (NCBI taxonomy): domain Bacteria; kingdom Bacillati; phylum Actinomycetota; class Actinomycetes; order Kitasatosporales; family Streptomycetaceae; genus Streptomyces; species Streptomyces sp. NPDC058872. The sequence continues at coordinate 49,350 of NZ_JBHYMK010000053.1, read as the reverse complement.
ACGCCGCCCCCCGTCCGTAGTCCCAGAAGCGGGTCGTGATCAGCAGGAGCACGCTCGCGCACCACACCGCCGGTACCACCCAGTGGAATTCGGCCACCCCCGCCACCAGCACCCTCGGTGCGCGCACGATGCCATGGGCAAGGTTGTGCACCGTCGTGTACCAGAACACGACGATCGTCGTCGCCCACACCACACAGCACCACAGGCACAGCGCACCGATCTCGTACAGGGCCCGGGTCATGAGCCACATGCAGAAGCCCGCGCCGAGCAGCGTCCCGAGGTGGAGCGCGCGCCAGAACCAGGGGCGGTAGCGGGCACCGGCGAGCACGCCGATCCCGACCGCGGCGACGAGGGCGTACCCGACGAGGCCGAGCATGGGAGGGGGGAAACCGAAGGAGGAGGCCTGCTCACTGCCGATGACGTCCGTGCAGGAGAGCACCGGACCGAGGGTGCAGACCGGTCGGAACCCGGGGTCCTGGAGCAGCAGGAACCCGTCGAGCGTGAGCACGAACGAGGCGAGGGCGCCGAGCCCCCCGGTGACGAGCAGGAGCCGGCCGAAGCCGCGACCGGCTCCGATCGCACCGTCGGTCGGCGCGGCCCGCCGGGGTGCGGTGCCGGCTTCGCGCCGGGTTCCGCTCACCGCGGGCCCCCCTCGTGGCGGGCGGGCCGGGGACCGGTGGCGCTGGGGTGCGGCGTACGGCCGCAAAGGGGCCCCCGAGGCGCTCCGGGCCGGGTCGCTCCACGTCGTGCACCCGCGCGGCCCGACGTCGGGGCGACGGCCGCACGGGACGCATCCGCCGGCCACACCACCTCCACCGGCACGCCCCGCGCCCGCGCATAGGCGACCATGTGCGCCGTGGCGTCGAACCCGTTGGACGGCGAGCCGTCCCACACCGCCAGGAGCCGCCCGCACTGGGTGATCAGCTTCTCGTCGGCGCTGACGCAGGCGTCGCGGTCGCCCGGGTCGTAGGGGAGCAGGCGCACCTCCTCGGCCAGGGCCGTCACTTCCCGGGCCGGTCCGAGGAAGGGCGGCGGCAGCGCCGCAGGAAGCCCCTGCCGGGCGGGCAGGAGGACGACGAGCCGCCGGCCCGAAGCCCTCACGGCACGTCCGAAGACGGCCGCCAGTCCGGACCCCGCCCGCACCAGGCCGGGCGCCGTGTCCCCGAGACGCTCCAGGCGCGTGCGCAGTTCGCGCTCCACGACCCTCAGCGCGTCCGGGGGCAAGTCGGCATGCCCCACCGCCGCGATCATCGATTCCCCTCGCTTCCTCGCCCTCCGGGCGCACGTCCGTGGCTCCGCGACCGACCCGGTTCGTTCCCGTCCGATCGGGCCGGGTTTCAGTGAAGCGGGCCTGCTCTCCGGGTCGACAGGGGCCGAACGGCCCTTCCAGGCCGCGGCCGTGTGCCCTGTACTGAGGGGCACCGGGGCCGTCCGCCCCGTCCCGCGCCGACCGGGTGACCGACGGTCGCGACACCACCGACCCCCCGGGAAGGCACCGTGTACGACGAGGCAGTCCACGACGTGAAGGAGCCGTCGAGCGAAGCCGGCGCGGTCCCGCGGCGACGCGTCGTCGAGCTGGACCCCGAAGAGGCCCTACGGCTCCTCTCCCGCACCCCCCTCGGCCGGATCGTCTTCACGCGGCACGCACTGCCCGCGATCCGCCCCGTCCACCACCTCGTGGATGCCGGCGAGATCATCGTCCGCACCCACGAGGAAGCCGCGCTGACCACGCGCACCCGGGAGGCCGGGGCCTGTGGGGTGGTCGTCGCGTACGAGGCCGACGAGATCGATCTCGTCACCCGTCTCGGCTGGAGCGTCGTGGTGACCGGCTACTGCACGGTGGTGACGGACCCACAGGAGGCGGCCCGCTACCAGGCGATGCTCCATCCCTGGACCGACCAGCACCTGGACCGGGTCGTCCGGATCCGTCCCGACCTGGTCACCGGCATCCGGCTCGCCCCCGCCGACTGAACGCCCCGGCCCGTGCGAACGCTCCGGGCCCCGCCGGGGCCCGGAGCGTCCTTCCGCGCGTCCTCGCCGTCAGGCGGCGTTCAGCAGCCCGTCGGCCGCTCGCTGACCGCTCGCCACGCACTGGGCGATGCCGACCCCGTCGTACGCCGCCCCGCACAGTCGCATTCCCGGCAGCTTCGCGACGGCGTCCCTCACCCGCTCGACCCGGGCGGTGTGACCGACCGCGTACTGGGGCAGCCCGTCGTGCCATCGGCTCACCCTGGTCGCCGCGGGCGCGGCGGTGAGTCCCAGGACGGTGCCCAGGTCCTGCCGGGCCGCTTCGACCAGTTCGGCGTCGTCCAGGTAGAGGGCCTGTTCGTCTCCGTGCCGTCCGATGGAGACGCGCAGGACGAAGAGTCCCGTCGCCGTCTCCCGAAGCCAGCGCCACTTGTGCGTGAGCAGGGTGGCCGCCTTGATCGTGAGGCCTTCGACCGGGGGAACGAGGAAGCCGCTGCCGCCCGGCAGGACGGGCAGGTCGGCACGGCGGAAGGCCATCGTCACGAGCGCGGGCGAGGCGTACTCGATCCGGGACAGTTCGGCCGCGGCGGCCGGGGCCTCGCCCTCCAGGAGGTCGGCGGCGGACCAGGCGGGTGCGGCGATGACCACCCCGTCCGCGGCGAAGAAGCGACCGGGCGTACGGACCTGCCAGCCGTCCTCGGTGCGGGCCAGGGAGAGGACCGGGGAGTCGAGGAGGACCTGACCGCCCCGGACCCGTACCGCATCGGCGACCGCACCCGGGAGCCGGCCGACGCCCCCGGTGATGCCCATGAAGAGCGGACCGTCGGACGGCGCGGCGGTGGGGGCGCGCCGGAGGGAGGCAACGGCGTCGAGGAGCGAGTCGTGCCGCCTCACGGCCTCGAAGAGGGCCGGGGCCGCCGCACGCATCGAGATGCGGTGGGCGTCTCCGGCGTACACGCCGTCCAACAGGGGTTCCAGCAACCGGTCGACGACCTCCTTGCCGTACCGCTCGGCCACGTACCCACCGATGGCGACGTCGTCCGGGACGGCGGTGCGGGGCAGGGTCCGGTCCCCCGCCATGCGGGCGATGCCCTCGGGGGAGATCAGGCCCGTCAGCGCCGTCGCGTCTCCCGGAACGCCCATGACGTGGCCGCGGGGCATGACGTGGAGCCCACCGCGGCTCCACAGGCTCGCGGAGGTCGTCACGGCCGGTTCCAGGCATTCCCCGAGTCCGACCGCCCGCGCCAGGTCGATCGCCGCGGGCCGCGGTGCGAACAGGGCCTCCGCGCCGAGGTCCACGGGCACGCCCGCGATCTCCCCCGCCTGCAGTTTCCCTCCGAGCCGTCCGGACGCCTCCAGGAGCGTCACCCGGACACCGGCTCCGACGAGCCGGTGAGCCGCCGCCAGACCGGCTATGCCTCCCCCCACGACGACGACGTGTCCCGGATCCGGTGCGGCCTGACCACCCATGTGCGTGCCTTTCGCGCGAGAACTGCTGGTGGACCTCCGGCCCGGGTACCGGAGCGTCGGTGGGCCGAAGGTCCATCAGGAGTGAACGCCAACGGCGGGCGCGGCAGTAGGGGCCGAACGGCCCCCTCGGGGGCGGCGTCCGCACCCCTCACAGAAATCTATGGAATCTATGAATTGCATAATTCTGCAATTCACTACATCATGGTCCTGCTGTGCCCGTAGGTAGCCGCGGGCACAGCACCGGACAACGCTCCGCGCACGCGGAGCCACGAGGAGGGCGCTGGCGCGTGACGGTTCCGCTGTACCAGGCCAAGGCAGATTTCTTCCGGATGCTGGGACACCCGGTCCGCATCCGCGTCCTCGAACTGTTGCAGGAGGGCCCCCTGCCCGTACGGGACCTGCTCGCCGCCGTCGAAGTCGAACCGCCCGCGCTCTCCCAACAGCTGGCGGTGCTGCGGCGCTCGGGGATCGTGACGTCGACCCGGGACGGGGGGACCGTCGTCTACCGGCTGGCCGGTGGCGACGTCGCCCAACTCCTGCAGGCGGCCCGGCGCATCCTCACCGAAGTGCTGACGGGACGCAACGAGCTCCTCGTCGAGCTCCGGGCCACCGGGGCCCCGACCCGGTGAGGAGCGCCCTGACCCCCCTGCGGTCGCTCCTGCCCGTGCGTGCCGACTTCACCGCCATGGCCCGCAACCCGCGCCGGGACCTGCTGGCCGGACTGACCGTCGCCATCGTCGCGCTACCGCTCGCACTCGGCTTCGGCGTTTCCTCCGGACTCGGCGCCGAAGCGGGTCTCGCCACCGCCGTGGTCGCCGGGGCGCTCGCCGCACTGTTCGGCGGCTCGAACCTCCAGGTGTCCGGGCCCACCGGGGCGATGACCGTCGTGCTGGTCCCCATCGTGGCGCAGTACGGTCCGAGCGGGGTCCTCATGGTCGGCCTGCTCTCCGGCGCGATCGTGATCGGCCTCGCCCTCGCCCGGGCGGGGCGGTACATGGCGTACGTACCGGCCCCGGTCGTGGAGGGCTTCACCCTGGGCATCGCGCTGGTGATCGGCCTCCAGCAGGTCCCGCACGCCCTCGGCGTCCCCCAACCGGAGGGCGACCGGGTCCTCCAGGTGGCGTGGCGCGCCGTCGACGAGTTCGTCGGGACGCCGAACTGGACCTCCCTCGGGCTCGCCCTCGGCGTCGCCGCCGTGATGCTGGTGGGTGCCCGGTGGCGGCCCACCGTGCCCTTCTCGATCGTGGCCGTGATCGCCGCGACGGTCGTCGCCCAGGTGTTCCACTGGGACCGGGCGACCCCGATCGGCGAACTCCCGGCCGGGCTCCCCGCTCCCTCGCTGGGATTCGTGGACCCGTCGCGCCTCGGCTCGCTGATCGCGCCGGCGGTGGCCGTCGCCGCCCTCGCCGCCCTGGAGTCGCTGCTCTCGGCCCGGGTCGCCGACGGCATGACCGTGGGGCAGCAGCACGACCCGGACCGGGAACTGTTCGGCCAGGGGCTCGCGAACCTGGCGGCACCGTTGTTCGGCGGCGTCCCGGCGACCGGCGCCATCGCCCGTACGGCCGTGAACGTCCGCACGGGAGCGTCCTCACGACTCGCCGCCCTCACCCACGCGGCCGTGCTCGCCGTCGTCGTCTTCGCGGCGTCCCCGCTCGTGTCGAGGATCCCGCTCGCCGCGCTCGCCGGCGTCCTCCTCGCCACCGCCGTCCGCATGGTCGAGGTCGGCTCGCTGCGGGCCATGGTGAAGGCCACCCGCTCCGACGCCGTCGTCCTCGTCCTGACCGCCGTCACCACCCTGGCCCTGGACCTCGTGTACGCGGTGGTCATCGGCTTGGTCGTCGCCGGGGCCCTCGCCCTGCGCGCCGTGGCCAAGCAGGCCCGCCTGGCGGAGGTCGGCTTCCCCGCGGACCTGCCGGGTGAGCACGGTCAGGAGGAGCACGCCCTCCTGGCGGAGCACATCGTGGCGTACCGGATCGACGGCCCCCTCTTCTTCGCCGCCGCCCACCGCTTCCTCCTGGAACTGGCCGAAGTGGCCGAGGTTCGCGTGGTCGTCCTGCGGATGTCCCGGATCACCACCGTCGACGCCACCGGCGCCCTCGTCCTCAAGGACGCCGTGGAGAAGCTCAACCGGCGCGGCATCACCGTCATCGCCTCCGGGATCCGCCCGGGACAGCGCCGGGCCCTCGACTCCGTGGGGGCGCTCGACCTGCTGCGCCTGCACGGACGGGAGTTCTCCACCACGCCGGAGGCGATCGCCGCCGCCCGCTCCCACCTCCGGGGCACCGGCGTCCTGGCCGGCACCGCCGCGCGGCACGCCCGCACGGCGCCCCCGGAGCCCACCGGAACTGACCGACCGGCGCAAAGGCGCGAGGATGGTCCCCATGGCAACACGCTCTAGGTGGACACGATGCACGAAGCAGACCCGATGGCGGCCTTCCGGGAACTCCCGGGGGCTCGGGTGGTGGGCGGGGTGAGCGCACCGCTGTACCAACTGAAGGCGGAGTTCTTCAAGACGCTCGGACATCCCGTGCGCATCCGCGTCCTGGAGCTGTTGAGCGAGCGGGACCACGCGGTCTCGGAAATGTTGGCCGAAGTGGCGGTCGAGCCCGCGCACCTGTCGCAGCAGCTCGCCGTGTTGCGGCGGGCGAACCTGGTCGTCGCGCGACGCGAGGGGTCGGCCGTGTACTACTCGCTGGCGAGTCCCCAGGTCGTCGAACTGCTCGCGGTGGCGAGGTCGATCCTCTCCGGCGTGCTCGCAGGACAGGCCGAGCTGCTCGCCGACCTCCGGGCCGACGGGCCCGGAGCCCCACCGGCCGCCTGACGGCGGCCCCCCGGACCGGCGGTCACCCCTGCTGCACGTGGACAGCGCTGTGCGCGGCAGGGGTGACCGTCTTCAGCGGGGACGACGGGACGGCCGGTCACTCGCTCAGCGCGTCCTCGACGTCGTCCATCCATGCGGTGACCGAGTTGGCGTCGGAGACGTTCAGGCCGGGCGTCGACGCCGTGAGCGGCACCTGCCGCAGGTCGGACTCGGTGTTCATGGTCATCGCGATCGAGGAGACCGTCCTGCTGTGGGCGTCCCTCGGGCCGCCCATGAGCCCGGCGTAGGCGGATCGGCCGGGAGCGAGCACGAGGGCGTCCTCGATGCCGGGTGCGGTGCCGCGCTCGGTGGCCTGGCCGTCCAGGTCGCCGAAGGTCACGACGGGGTGGCCGAGCACGCGGCAGGACGTGCCGGTCTTGTTGGTGATCCTCAACAGGTAGCTGCTGGTCGTGGGTTCGGCCAGGCTGGCGGTGAACCTCAGGTCACGGGTGCTGCAGGGGAAGAGGGCGTGCTCCGGACCGGTGGTCGGCGAGGCGGGCGCCGTCGGCGCGGGAGGGGTCGACGACGCGGGAGGGGTCGACGGCCTCGCCGGCGTGGCGGCGGTGGGGGGCGTGGCGGGCAGGTCGATCCCACCTCCGGCCTCGTCCTCGGAGGGCCCGCAGGCGGTCAGGGCCAGTGCGGACGCGGCGACGAGGACGGCGGCTCTGCGGATGGTGCTCATGGTGCTTCTCCCCCTGGTGGCAGCGCACGGACCGCGCTGAGGTGGGAACCAGGTTGGCGCGCGTGCTTCACCGTTCGGTGACGGGGCCTTCCCGAACTCACCACGGTTCGTCCCGGACGTCACACGGGGCTCCCGCCCCCGGTGCGTGCCGGCCGGGAGGCCCCCACCGGGTGCGCCTCAGCGCACGCCCGCCCAGAGCAGCCGCTCCCGCGCACGGGGATCGTCGGCCGTGGCGGCCTCGGGCCCGACGGTGAAGGTCCTCGTCGTGCGGGTCGTCCGGTCGTACGCCGGCCAGCCGGGGCTGCCCGTCTTCGCGAAGGAGACCCACGCCCCGTGCACGGCGTCGGCGAGGGCCTGGGGCGGGCGGTCGCCGAGCATCGGTGCGTACGACGGGTCGTGGAGCCGGTCGAAGACGAAGGGGAGTTCCAGGGCGTGGCAGGCCCCGAGGGTTCCGCCGTACCCCGGGGAGCGCCAGGCGAACTCGTACAGGTGCGAACCGGGGACGGACTCGGCGAGGCGGACGGCAGGGATCCGGTAGAACCAGTCGGTCGCCACCGCGTCGAGGAGCTCGCCCGGCGTGGCCGTGGGGCGAGCGGCCCGGTAGACGGGGAGGGCTTCGTCGGGATCGAGGCCGTAGGCCGTGGTCAGGGAGCGCAGCGAGGATTCCGGCAAGGCGTCGAGGCGCCCGGTCGGGGCCAGGAACAGACGGTACTCCTCCCGGTTGCTGCCGATCAGGAGGTCGACCCCGCATTCCGGACCGGGGAGGGCGAGGCCCGGAAGGACCGGCTCGAAGGGCATCATGTTGAGCGCTGCTTCGCCCCACCGGGCCGGGACCGGGTCGGCGTTCAGCTCCGCGCGCAGTTCCACCTGGGCCGGAAGGAGTTCCGCCAGGGGAACGGCCGCGAAGGCCTCCGGGGTCGCTTCGATGCCCCATCGCTCCGCCAGGCGGGCCGCCACCCGTGCCGCCGACGGGGGGCGCAGGAAGTGGTGGCAGGCTCCGCTCTGCAGGATCGCCCGGTGGAACAGGCCCCGGGCCGCGCCGGTGGTCAGCAGCGCGCCGATGCTCATCGCACCCGCGGACTCGCCGAACAGCGTGACCCGGTCCGGGTCGCCGCCGAAGGCCGCGATGTTGTCGCGGACCCAGCGGAGGGCCGCGACCTGGTCGAGCAGCCCGCGGTTGTCGGGGCGGCCGGGGAGCCGGAGGAAGCCGTCGACGCCCAGGCGGTAGTTGAGCGTGACGCACACGACGCCGTCGCGGGCGAAGGCGGTTCCGTCGTACGCGGATGCCGAGCCGGAGCCGTGCGAGAAGGCCCCTCCGTGCAGCCACACCATGACGGGGAGCCCGGCACCGGGTTCCGGGGCCGGGGTCCACACGTTGAGGTTCAGGCAGTCCTCCCCCGGCACCTCGTGGTCGGGGAAGAGGACGTCGAAGGGCGGGGCGTAGGGGGCGTGCGGCGCCGTCGGCCCGTGGGCGGTCGCGTCCCGCACGCCGGTCCAGGGCGCGGGCGGGAGCGGTGCGCAGAACCGCCGGGGACCGAAGGGCGGAGCGGCGTACGGGATGCCGAGGAAGCGGGTCACCCCGTCGGCCGGGGTGCGGCCGCGGACCTCGCCCTGTCGGGTGCTGCACACCGTCATGCCGACAGGGCTCCGAGCAGTGCCCCGCCGAACTCCTCGGGGCGTTCGAGGTGGACCGCGTGCCCGGCGTCGGGCACGACCACTTCGCGCACCGCGCCGCCCGCCGCCGCGTAGCGGTCCAGGACCCGGCGGGTCTGCGTCACCATGGGCTGCGCCGGGGTGCCGTCCCAGCCCGGTACCGCACCGGCCGCCCCCAGGTGGGCCAGGTCGAACATCGAGGTGTCCGAGACGATGACGTCGTCTTCGCCGCGGATCCAGCAGACCGGCGGCTTCGGGTCGATCAGGTGCAGGTCGTCGATGCGGAAGCGGGTCGGGGAAAGGCAGTTGAGCACGCCGCGGGTCCCGGGGGCGATGCCGGGCCAGGCGGTGGACGTCGTGCTGTCGCCGGGATAGTGGTCGTCACCGGTGCGCGTGGTGAGCATCGACTCGACGTACGCGTCCTCGTGCTGGGGGCGCAACGGCGGCTTGACGTAGCAGTTCGCCAGGACGGAGCGGGGGGAGAGCGGGGACTCCTCGCCGCGGTCGCCCCGGGCGAGGAGCCGGACGAACTCCGGGTTGGCCGTGCCGCCGCCCGATCCGGCGCCATCCGCGGAGTTGAGGGCTCCGTCCGCTCCGTGGGTGCCTCCGAAGCCGTACGGGGAGACCGGGTTGACCAGGGTGAGGGAGCGGACTGCGGCGGGACGGTCGCGGAGGTACTGCAGGGCCACGCCGCCGCCCATGGACCAACCGACCAGGTGTGCCCGGTCGATGCGGAGGGCCGCGAGCAGTGCGGCGAGGTCGTCGGCGTAGTCGCGCAGGCCCCGGGTCGCGTCGACGGGCCGGGGGTCGGTGCCGCCGAAGCCGCGCAGGTCGACGGCGAGCGGACGGTAGCGGTCGGGCAGCGCGGTGAGGGTGGTGTGCCAGAAGACGGAGGAGGACACGTTGCCGTGGACGAAGAGGACGGGTTCGCCCTCGGATCGTGCTTCGGTGATCTGTTGGGTGAGCCGGTCGGTGGGGACACGGCGGGTGCGGAGCGTGGTCATGAGGGGTCCTCGGTGCGGTTCGGGTTCTGTCGCGGGTCGTTCAGGAGAGCCAGGCGGCGACCTGGGCGGCGGCCGAGGCGTGCCAGCCCAGTTCGAGGTGGTTGGCGGTCGTGATGGTGGCCTTGCCCCCGACCGTGGCGATGCCGGTGGTGTCCAGGGCGCTGGAGACGAAGACGACGCCGTCGCTGGGTCCGCGGTTCTCGTTGAAGATGCCGAGGACGTCCGCGGATCCGCCGGCCAGGAGGTAGGTGGGCACGGAGGCGGGGACTCCGGCGCGGTGCAGGGGTGCGATGAGCGAGCCGGCGTCGATGGCGGCCTGGATGCCGCTGCCCGCGGTGAAGAAGCCCTGGCCCCCGTAATAGGTCGTGTACCAGTCCTGGGCGGCGCCGTCGACTCCGTACTGCCCGTCCCAACGGGCCAGCATCTGGCGTTGTCCGGGGTAGTTGTCCTGACCGCCGGAGGGGGTCATCGCGTACTCGGGGTGCGCGGTGTAGAGGCCGTAGCAGGTCATGTGGGAGTGCGGGGAGGGTGCGTTGACGGTGCCTCCGCACTCCGGCCAGATGGAGAAGTCGTGGGCCCAGCCGTGGGCGTAGGGGTAGTCATAGCCGCCGTTCGGACCTCCGAGGGTGACCAGTCGACGGACGTCACCGGCGTACGCCCGCCCCCAACTCGGCCTCACGGACGACACGTACGCGCGGGTCGACATCTCGCCCTTGCTCCAGCCGACCAGGTCCACCGCGTCGACGCCGAGCTTCGCCTTGATGACGGCGACGGCGTCGCCCACGATCTGCGCCTGCATCAGGTTGTCCCCCTGCTTGTGCGCGAAGCCGACGGCGAAGACCCGGTGGCCGCGTGCGGCGAGGAACTGCATGAGCCCGGTGGAAGGACAGGAGGCGGCACCACAGCCGTAGCCGCCCGATTCCCCGGGGTTGGCCCAGGCACGGTCCGCGGTGTCGTTCGCGCCGTGCACGAGGAGGACGGGGGTGGTGCGGCTGCCGCTGTTCCAACCGGGGGCCGCGTAGAGGAGGAAGCGGCCCGAGGAGGGCCGGGAGACGCCGCCGAAGTAGGTGACGCGCGTGCCGTCCTGATCGCCACGGCCGTCTGCGGGGAAGCCCTCGGTGCGGAAGCCGTCGGTGCCGTCGGCGTAGCGCTCGACGCGCTCCCAGCCGTTGGTGACCGTCCCGGCCCCGTAGCTCGCCTCCAGGGTGAGGTAGGGGGGCGGTGCGGCCGTGGCGCTCGCATCACCGGGTGCCGTCGTGACGGCCGCCGCGACGATCCCCACCACCGCCATGGCCCGGGCCGCACGCAGCAGCCACCGGCGTCCCGCACTCGGTGCTTCGGTCATGTCAGGACCTCCCCGTCGCACGCCTCCGGCGCGTCCTCCCGGTGCCGCGCCGGCGCCGGGTCCGCACACGGTAAGGGGACGGGCCGAGGGCAGGGCATGGGGCCGATCCACACAAAGCGGGAGGTGCTCATGGTGGGGGACCCTGGGAGCCGCTGGCCTCGGGGGGCGCGATCAGCGCTCCTCCCCTGGTCCTGGACCACCGGAGCGGCGCTGCCGGGAACGGGGAGCACCGGCGCGTCGGCACCGGGGCCCATCGCGGCCCGGCCCGGCTTCCTCCTGTGATCACGGGGTCGAGCGCGCAGACTGGAGGGAGCAAGGGGCGCGTCGGACGCGCGCCGATCCCCTCGTCCTCTCTCTGCACCACGGCGGTCACCATGAGTCACCCCACTGGTGAACAACGGATCCTCCGCGAGATCGAGCGCGGTCTGTTCCACGACGATCCCGCGCTGGCCGCGCTGATCGAAGCGCTGAACGAGCAGTTTCCCAAGACGCCGGGCTCCTCGGCGTCCACACGGGCGTCCCCGCGCCGCGATCCCCGTGTCGTGGCGGTGGCCGTCCTCACCGTCATCGCCCTGCTGGGGCTGGTGCTCACCCTCCTGCTCAACACTCCGTCCGCCCCGCCCCCGGGGATGGACGGGGCCCCCTGACGCCACGGGGCGAGCCACGGGCCCAGGCGCTGCAGCGCTGCGCCAGGCCCCGGAGCCTCCCGACCCGTTCGGCGACGGACCGGAACCCGCCGGCGGAGCCCCGGGCGTCACGTGCCGGTGACCACGTCCGCGAGGGCGTACAGCCGCAGGGCGAGCTGGATCTCCAGGGCCCGCGACGGGGACTGCCAGTCGGGGCCGAGCAGTCGGGCGACGCGTTCCAGGCGTTGGGCCACCGTGTTGACGTGGACGTGGAGTTCGTCCTTGGTGCGGGCCGGACTCATGCCACTGGCGAAATAGGCGTCCAGGGTCCGGACCAGGTCGGTGCCGCGGCGCCGGTCGTAGTCGATGACCTGGCCGATGGTCCGTCCCACGAAGCCGTCGACGTCCCGGCCGTCGGCGAGCAGCAGGCCGAGGAAGCCGAGGTCCTCGGCGGCGGCGCCCTGGCCCGAGCGGCGCAGCAGGACGAGCGCGTCGAGGCAGCGGCGGGCCTCTCCGTAGGCGAAGGCCACCCGGTCCGGGTGGTCGAGGGGCGCTCGGACGGGGGCGGAGGCACCGACGGTGACCGGCTCGCGCAGGCTGCCGCCGAGGCTCCTGGCGGTCTGTCGCGCGAGGTCGGCCGCGCTCTCGCCGGCGCCGAGCGGCAGCAGCAGGACCGTACCGCCGTCGCGGGCCGAGGCGAGCCCGTGGCGGGTGGCTGCCAGGTGCGAGGCGGCCGACCACAGGTGCTGTCGGTCGACGCTCTCGCGGCGACCGGCGTCGGCGTCGCCGTCCTCGGCGGCCCGGTCGATGCGGGCGGCGAGGACGACGTGCGGGGCCTCGCTGTCGGTGCGGAGGCGGGCGGCGCGCTCGCGCAGGAGCCGACGGTCCCGGTCCGGGGCGTCCAGGAGGTCGTCGAGGAGTTCACCCCGCACCCGCTGCTCGGCCTCACCCGCCGAACGGCGGGCGAGCAGCAGCAGCGACGTGACCAGGGCGGCCCGCTCCAGGGTGCGCTGGTCGACGGGGTCGAGCCGGGGTTGGCCGTGCAGGACGAGGGCTCCCAGGGTCTCCCCGCCCGCGGAGACCGACGCCACCCAGTCGTCGCCCACGCGAACGGCGTGGCCGCCGGCCCGGTGGGCGGTGCCGGCACCCGCTTCGGTGAACTCGACGGTCCCGCCGAGCACCTCGGAGACGGCCTCGGCCACGTCGTGGACCCCGCCGCCGTGCAGGACCAGTTCGGAGAGCCGGTCGTGGACCTCGGAGGCGCGTTCGATGAAGGCGCTGTGCTCGCGGATGATGTCGTTGGCCCGCTCCAGTTCGGTGAGGGCCGAGCGGGTCTCGGCGAGCAGGTTGGCGGTGTCGATGGCGACTGCGGCATGGGCGGCGAAGGAACCGAGCAGCGCGACCTGTTCGCGCTCGAAGACCCTGGCCCTGCGGTCGGCCGCGAACAGGACGCCGATGACCTGGCTGCCGAGGCTCAGCGGCACGCCGAGGATCGCGACGAGGCCCTCGTCCCGTACGGCCGTGTCGATGGTCCGGGTGTGTTGGAAGCGCTCGTCGTCGAAGTAGTCGTCGGTGACGTACGGGCGGGCGGTCTGGGCGACGAGTCCGCCCAGTCCCTCGCCCATGCCCAACCGGAGCTGTTGGAAGCGGGCGGACACCGAGCCCTCGGTGACCCGCATGTAGGTGTCGCCCGCGGTCGGGTCGTTGAGGCTGAGGTAGGCGACCTCGGTGCCGAGCAGCGAGCGGGCCCGCTGCACGATGGCGCGCAGCACCGCGTCGAGGTCGCGGAGACCGGCGAGGTCGTGGGCCGTGGCGAAGAGTGCGGAGAGCTCCGCCTCCCGACGCCGTCGCCCCTCCAACTCGGCCCGGACCCGCAGCGCGAGCTGCTTGGCCTCTTCGAGCTCGGTCAGCGCCTCGGGGTCGGCGCCGCTCGCACGGGCGAGCAGCACCGGGCGGTCATAGGCCTCCGTCGAGGCTCCCCGGGCGAGGAGTTCCAGATAGGAGACGTGTGCGTGGGACATGGACACAGGGATACCTGCCGTACGCGTGGTCGCACCACCCCTGTGGACGGGCTTCACCAGGGGCGGGCTCAATGGGCGGTCCACCCCCCGTCGAGGGTGATGGAGGTGCCCGTGACGAAGGACGCCTGGGGGCCGCAGAGGTAGAGCACGGCCTCGGCGACCTCCTCCGGCTCGATGAGCCGCTTGATCGCCGAGTCCTTGAGCAGGACCTCCACGGCGACCTGCTCCGGCGGAATGCCGTGGGCGGCGGCCTGGTCGGCGATCTGCCGTTCGACGAGCGGGGTGCGGACGTAGCCGGGGCTGACGCAGTTCGAGGTGACGCCGTGCGGGGCGCCTTCGAGGGCCGCGGTCTTGGAGAGGCCTTCCAGACCGTGCTTGGCCGCCACGTAGGCGGACTTGAAGGCGGAGGCACGCAGCCCGTGGACGGACGAGAGGTTCACGATCCGCCCCCATCCCTGCCCGTACATGTGGGGCAGGGCGCCCCGGATGAGCCGGAAGGGTGCCTCCAGCATCACGGTGAGCACGGTGTGGAAGACGTCCGGCGGGAAGTCCTCGATGGGGCGGACCAACTGGATCCCGGCGTTGTTGACGAGGATGTCGGTGCCGGCGGCGACCTGCTCCGCCGCGTCCAGGTCGGTCAGGTCGAGCAGCCGGGGGGAAAGGCTTCCGGGCAGGGCTCCGGCTTCCTCCGCCAAGGCGTCCAGGCCGTCTGCGGCGCGGTCGACCGCGAGGACCCGGGCCCCGGCAGCTGCGAGCCGCAGGGCGCAGGCGCGTCCGATGCCACCGGCCGCACCGGTGACGAGCGCCGTGCGGCCGGTGAGGTCGGGGACGAAGCCGTCGGATCGTGGCAGGGGGGAGGCGGACCCGGTGCCGGGTGCCGTGCCGGACGCGGTGGTGGGGGCGTTCATGCTCCGCACCTTATGGAGGGGTGACCCCCTCACCCATGTGTGCGGGACCCACTGTTCAATTCTGCTCTGTGGGGTGGAACCATGTGGGTTCGTCGGCGAGCGCCTTCTCGATCCGGAAGTACGAGAAGCGCTTCATCTCCGGCAGTTCGTTCACGTCGAACCAGCCGACCTCGGTCGACTCCTCGTCGTTGACCCGTGCCTCTCCCCCCACGGCCCGGCAGCGGAACGAGACGTCCACGTACTGACAGGTGTCGCCGTTCGGGTAGACGACGGGCTTGCTCAGGGTCTCCACGAGCACGATCCGCTCGGGCACGCAGCGCACGGCGGTCTCCTCGAACACCTCTCGCACCGCGCAGTCGGCGGGCTGTTCCCCCGGTTCGACGATGCCCCCGATGATCGCCCACAGCCCGTTGTCGGCACGCTTGCCGAGCAGCACCCGGCCCCGGTCGTCGAACACGATCGCGCTGACACCGGGCAGGAAGAGCAGCTGGTGACCGGCTGTCCTGCGCAGTTCCCGGATGAAATCAGGAGTACCCATGCCCCGACCCTAGATCACCCGCGGGGCGGGCCCGGAAGCACTGTGGGGCCCGGCCCCACGGGGCCGGCTCACAAGCGCTCAGACCGTCCGGTTCCGGCGGGCCCGGACGGCTGCCCAGCCGAGACCGACCGCGGCCAGCGCCATCAGCAGGGCCTCGGGCAGGGTGCCGAGCCGGGTGGCGGGGGTCTGCGAAGAACGCAGCGGCACCTTCTCGACCAGGACGTCCGGCGTGAACATCTCGGTCTGCGCCACCACCTGGCCGTCGGGTCGGATGACCGCGCTGACCCCGCTGGTGACGGGCACGACGACCGACCGGCTGTGCTCGACCGCGCGGACCCTGCTCATCGCGAGCTGCTGATAGGTCATCTCGCTGCGGCCGAAGGTGGCGTTGTTGCTGGGGACGGAGATCAGCTGGGCCCCGTGGGTGACGGTGTCGCGCACGGCCCAGTCGAAGGCGGCCTCGTAGCAGGTGGCGAGGCCGACCTTGGTGCCCGCGAGGTCGAAGACGCCGACCTCGGTGCCGGCGCCGAAGTCGCGGGCCACCCGGTCGACGTTGCTGTTGAAGATCCGCACGAAGGACCGCATCGGAATGTACTCGCCGAAGGGCTGGACGTGGCGCTTGTCATAGGTGGCGACGGGGCCCCGACCCGGCTCCCACTGGATCAGGGTGTTGCGGAGCTTGCCGGTCTCGGGGGCGATGACGGCCCCGATCACGGTGGGCACGCCGATCGCCCGGACGGCTCCGTCGATGACGTCAGTGGCGTCGGCGTTCGCGTACGGGTCGATGTCGGAGGAGTTCTCCGGCCAGAGCACGAAGTCGGGCTGCGGCTCCCGGCCTTCCTGCACGGCCCGGGCGAGCTCGCGGGTGCGGGCGGCGTGGTTGTCGAGCACCGCCCGTCGCTGGGCGTTGAAGTCGAGGCCGAGGCGGGGCACGTTGCCCTGCACCGCGGCGACGGTGGCGGTGCCGTCCTCGGGCGAGTCGTCGACGAGGGGCAACGCCGCGAAGGCACCGGTGACCGGGACGAGCACGGCCAGCGCGGCGGCGAGGGAGTCGCGCCGGCGGGAACCACCGGTCCGGTGGGCGCGGACCTGCCGGTACGCCTCGTACAGTCCGAAACCGCAGAGGGCGACGGCGAAGCCGAGCACCGGGGTGCCGCCGACGGCGGCGAGCGGCAGGAAGACCCCGTCCGCCTGCCCGAAGGCGATCTTGCCCCAGGGGAATCCACCGAAGGGCACGCGCGCGCGTGCCCCCTCCGCGAGGATCCACACCCCGGCGGCGAAGAAGGGCCAGCACGGGAGGCGGGAGACGGCCGTGATGCCGAGGCCCGCGACGGCGACGAAGAGTGCCTCGACCGCGGCGAGGGCGAGCCACGGCCCGGGACCGACCTCCTCCCCCGTCCACACCAGGAGCGGCAGCAGGAAGCCGAGTCCGGCGAGGTAACCGAGGCCGAATCCGACACGGAGGCGACGGCCCCGGAGGGCCCAGCCGAGCAGGGCGAAGGCGAGCGGCGCCAGCCACCACAGGGGGCGCGGCGGGAAGCTCAGGTAGAGCAGGGATCCGGACAGCAGGGCCGCAGCGGGCCGCACGAACCGCCGCAGCCGGGAGGCCGGCGTGGGTGCGGTGTCGGGGCCGGGCGCGTCGACGGGGGTGGTGGTGGCGCTCACTTGGCGGAGTCTACGGGGCGTCCCTGTCCGCCAGGAGATCGGTACGGTCCGGCGCACACCCCGGGTGACCGGTGCGTACGCCCGGATCGACAGCCGGCGGGACGACTCGGTGGGGGTGGTCACACGCCGGTCGGCGCGGGCGGGACCGGGGGCGGCGGAGGGCGGAGCCGGTCACGGATGACCCGGACCGCGGACTCGGCGTCGTCGACGGTGACCGTGAAGCGCCGCCCGTCTCCCAGGCGCAGGACGAGGCCCTCGCCCCGCCGGACCACCACCGCCGTGCCCTTCCCGGGCCGCCAACGGTAGCCCCAGCCGCCCCACTGGCGCGGAGTGACCCTCGGCGCGAAGTCGGCGGCGACGACGTGGGAGAGCGGGATGCGGCGGCGCGGCACGCCGATGTGACCGCACCGGACCTCCATGGCCCGGTCGTCGACCTTCACGGCCACCTGGACGAAGGCGAGGGTGCCGAAGAGGACGAGCAGCCCCGCGACGACGCAGCCGATCACCGCCATCAGGAGGGGCACGATGCCGGACGTCCACGGCGACTCGACCGCGAGGGTGATGCCGAGGGCCATGCAGGCGGCGCCGGCGACCGCCGCCAGCCACTGGAAGCGGTTGGTGGCGCGCCCGGTCCAGACGGCGGGCGTCCGCTCGTCGTGGTTGCGCTTTCCGGGATGCTGCCTCATAACGCGAGCGTACCCAGGATCGGGCGCCCCAGCGCGGCGGAGCGCAGTCGTTCGGTGATCGTCCGTGAGGAGCCGGACGTGGTCGCCCCGAACGCGCAGCGCAGGAAGAGGAGGTGTTCCGGTCCGTCCCGGCAGCGTCAGAGAGCGGCTGCGGTGGGGGCCAGGGAGCGCCCCTCGACATAGCCGAGGGCGGTGGCGGGAAGCGCCCCGGGACGGCCGCTGAGCAGGACGGAGAGGGTGCCGACCGGGTCCGCGTCGGGGGCGGGCCGGGCACCGATGCGGCGCAGGGCCTGTGCGGCGACGGCTTCGGCGGAGCCGTGGAAGACGATCGGCGGGAGCCCGTCCCTGTCGTGCACCGCCAAGGCGGCGAGGATGCGGTCCTCGACCAGTTCGTAGTGGGTGCAGCCGAGGACGACGGCCCGGACATCGGGCGGGGTGAGCGCCGCGGCCGTGGCGACGGCGGTGTCCACGGCTTCCGGGTCGGCGTGCTCCACGGCGTCGGCGAGCCCGGGGCAGGGCACTTCCGTGACCTCGGCTTCGCCGGCGAAGTCCCGGATGAGCCCGTGCTGGTAGGCGCTGCCGGTCGTGGCCGGCGTGGCCCAGATGGCGACCTTTCCGCCGGCCGCGGCGGCCGGCTTGATCGCGGGCACGGTGCCGATGACGGGGATGCCCGGTTCGAGGGCGGCGCGCAACGCCGGCAGGGCGTGCACGGTGGCGGTGTTGCAGGCCACGATGAGCGCCTGCGGCCGGTGCTCGGCGGCGGCGAGGGCGACGGTGAGCGCGCGTGCGGTGAGGTCCTCGGGGGTGCGGGGGCCCCACGGCATGCCGTCGGGGTCGTTCGAGAGGAGCAGATCCGCGTCCGGCCGGAGCCGGCGCACCGCGGCTGCAGCCGGGAGGAGGCCGATTCCGGAGTCCATGAGCGCGATCTTCACCCGGTCACCCTAGCCGATGAGCCGCGCATCCCCCTCGTTCTGGGGCAGACTGCCGCGAATGAGCGCCCTCGCCTGGTCCTCGATCGTCTCCCTGGCCGCCTGGGTCTGGCTGCTGCTCGGCCAGGGCTTCTTCTGGCGCACCGACCAGCGGCTGCCACCGCGGCGGGGCCCGCAGCCGACCCGGTGGCCGCGGGTGGCCGTCGTCGTGCCGGCGCGGGACGAGGCCGCGGTGCTGCCGTCGAGCCTGCCGTCCCTGCTCGCACAGGACTATCCGGGGGTTGCGGAGGTGTTCCTGGTCGACGACGGGAGCACGGACGGGACGGGGAGGCTCGCCACGGAGTTGGCGGGCCGGTGCGGCGGGCTGCCGCTGACCGTGGTCTCCCCGGGGGAGCCGGAGCCCGGCTGGACGGGCAAGCTGTGGGCGCTGCGGCACGGCATGGCGCTGGCGCGCACGCGCGGACCGGAGTTCCTGCTGCTGACGGACGCGGACATCGCGCACGCGCCGGACGGCCTTCGACGCCTGGTGGCGGCGGCCGTGGACAACGACCTGGACCTGGTGTCGCAGATGGCGCGGCTTCGGGTGGGGAGCCCGTGGGAGCGCCTGGTGGTTCCGGCGTTCGTCTATTTCTTCGCCCAGTTGTACCCCTTCCGCTGGATCAACCGGGCCCGCCCCCGGGCGACGGCAGCCGCGGGCGGCTGCGTGCTGCTGCGCACGGAGACCGCGGTGGCGGCGGACGTGCCGGAGGCGATCAGACAGGCGGTGATCGACGACGTGTCCCTGGCCCGGGCGGTGCGGCGGAGCGGGGGCCGCATCTGGTTGGGGCTCGCCGAAGGGGTCGACAGCGTGCGCCCCTATCCGGGGCTCGGCGAGCTGTGGCGCATGGTCGCGCGGAGCGCGTACGCGCAACTGCGGCACAGTCCGCTGCTCCTCGCGGGAACGGTGGCGGGGCTCGTGCTCGTCTATCTGGTTCCACCGACGGCACTGGTGGTCGGGGCGCGGGACGGGGACGCGGTGGCCGCATGGGCCGGCGGCACCGCTTGGGCGGTGATGACGGGGACGTACCTGCCGATGCTCCGCTACTACCGACAGCCCCCGTGGCTCGCTCCCCTGCTGCCGCTCACCGCGTTCCTCTACCTCTTGATGACGGTGGACTCGGCCGTGCAGCACTACCGGGGTCGGGGTGCGGCGTGGAAGGGGCGGACGTACGCGCGACCGGACGCGGCATCGGACCGCTGAGCGCGCGGCGTCACCCACCGGAAGGCGTTCCGCGCGCACCCGGCCCGTCACCGCGGGCCCGTCGGCGGTGACGGTGCGGCCGCCCCGGCCGCGACCGACGCCCTTGTCCCTCGACCGCGAGGAGCGGGCGCCCCAGCGCGCCCCTCGCCGTGCCGGTGCGCAGTCGGACGGTTACCGAGGGCTTCGCACCCCCGAAAGGACGGCGAACTCCGTTACGTTCGGTAATAGATTGATAATCCTGCGTTTCCTGTGCTCAAGATCGTAAATCCGCCGCCCTCGTCAACACGGGTGGACACCCTCTATGCGCGGCGTACTCGTTTCTCGTCAAAACGACCGCCCGCAAGGAAAATGCCCCCTTCGTTAACGCAGTCTTTAACAATGTTTCGGCAGGTCAGGAAGACAAAAAGCGTGTAAATCGGATGACCCGAAGATAGGGACTCCCCAACCAGCACATCGTGGGCTTAACTTATGTGCCATGACCTCCCCCCGCTCCACCTATGGAGGCGGTTACCACACCGCGCCGTCCTTCCCGGACACCCCGATCTACGACTCCCTGGTCGCGGAGCGGGGCACGCCTCAGATCGCCCCGATCCGAGTGCCCGCCGCCTACGACACCGGCAGCAGCTTCTCCGGAAGCAGCTCCCATCTGCCGGCTCTCCCCGCGGCACTGCCCGCCCTTCCGTCGGCGCCCTCCCCCACCCACGGCGGCGGGTACGGCTATCCCCAGCCCGCACCGCAGATGGCGCCCGTCCCGCTGCAAAGCGCCCCGACCCCCTACATCCCCCAGCAGCCGGTGGCCCCCCGCGGTTACCCGAGCGGCCCGTACCCGCAGCAACCCCGCCCGGCCGCCGCGGGTTACGAGTCGATGCGACCGGCGGCCCCCCGCCCCGCACCGGTCCCGTCGTACTCGGCGTACGACGACCCGTACAACCGCCCTTATCAGGGCGGAGGTTACTGACCGGCTCCGCGCACCGGCCGACATCGGGGCCGGAGCGACTGGCAGGATGAGGGCATGCCCATTCCTGTGCTCCGCTCCGTCCACGTCCACCCGGTGAAGGCCATGCGCGCGCTGGCACCCGAGGAGGCCGAGGTACAGCCCTGGGGGCTGGCAGGGGACCGCCGCTGGACCGCCGTCGACGCGACGAACGAGGTCGTGACCCAACGCCGCCACCCCCGGATGGCCTTGGCCACGGCCGAGCCGCTCCCGAACGGCGGGGTGTCCCTGTCCGCCCCCGGGCACCCGACGCTCGTGGTCGAGGTGCCGCACCCCTCGACCACGATCACGGTGAAGGTCTTCGACAAGCCCGTCGAGGCCGTTCCGGCCGGTCCCGCCGCAGCCGCCTGGCTCTCCGCGTACCTGGAGAGCGACGTGCAGCTGGTGCACATGGACGCGCCAGAGCACCGACGTCCGGTCGATCCGCGGTACTCGCTGCCCGGCGAAACGGTGAACTTCGCGGACGGCTACCCCCTGCTGGTCACCACCACTGCTTCGCTCGACGCCCTCAACTCCCTGATCGCACAAGGCGACCACGCCGCCGAGGGCCCCTTGCCGATGAGCCGGTTCCGGCCGAACCTGGTGATCGGGGGCACCGCCCCCTGGGCGGAGGACGGCTGGACCCGGATCGCGGTCGGAGAGGTCTCCTTCCGCGTCGCCCGCTCCTCCGGACGCTGCGTCGTCACCACCACGGACCAACTGACCGCCGAACGGGGCAAGGAACCGCTGCGGACCCTCGCCCGGCACCGGAAGGACGACGGCCGACTCGTCTTCGGACAGAACCTGATCCCCGAACACACCGGGACGGTCCGGGTGGGTGACGCCGTCAAGATCCTGGACTGATCCTGGACCGAAAGACCGCCCCGCCGGAACCGCCGAGCGCTCCACCCGCCCACCGGGGTGCGCGCACGGCGGAACGGCCGGGGCGGGGCACCCGCGCACACGCGGCCGACGACCTCGGCGACCCACGCGAGTCCCCGCCACCCGGGGGCACCCGCGCGCACGGGGTCGACCGCGACGGCGTTCCCCGACACCGGGTTCGAGTTCGATCAATCCCCGACCGACCCCGACCGCTCCGGACCGGCCCGGACCGGCGCTGACGCGTGCCGGACGGCGTCCGGCCGTTCGTACGGGCCCGGGCCCGGCGACCCGTCAACCCCGGGACGCCGCGCGCGCTACGGTGGGGCATCGGATCAGCGGCGAAGCACGAGGCGGGGGCAGGACACACCCATGGCACAGGGCACGGTCCAGGTGACGCACACCGGCACATCGCGGTGGCGGCGCCGCACGGGTGAGTACCCCTCCCTCGCCGCCGCCCTGGAGGCTGCGAGCGACGGGGACGTGCTCACCGTCGCGCCCGGCACCTACCGGGAGAACCTCGTCGTCCGACGGGCCGTCACCCTGCGCGGCCCCGAAGGCGGGGGCGGTTCCGTGCGGATCGCACCCGCGGACGGCGTCCCGCTCACCCTCCGGGCCTCCGTGACCGTCCAGGACCTGCACGTCGAGGGACAGGACGTCGCCGCGCCCGCGGTGCTCGTCGAGGACGGCACGCCCGAGCTGCTCGACCTCCGGATCATGACCCGCTCGGCCGCCGGGATCGAGGTGCGGGGCGCCGCACGGCCGACGGTCCGCCGGTGCACCGTCGACAACCCGGCCGGGGTCGGCATCGCCGTGCTCGACGGCGCGGGCGGCGTGTTCGAGGAGTGCGAAGTGGTGTCCGCCGGACAGGCGGGCGTCTCGGTGCGCGGCGGAGCGCATCCGCGCCTGGAGCGCTGCCGGGTGCACCACGCCTCGGGCGCCGGCATCGCCGTCACCGGAGAGGGCAGCGCCCTGGAGGGCGTCGGCTGCGAGGTGTACGAGATCAAGGGCGCCGGGCTCCAGATCGCCGCCCGGGCCACCGCCCACCTCACCGACTCCTCCGTGCACCGCACCTCGGCGGACGGCATCACCCTGGACACGGACGCGGTGCTCACGCTCTCGGACTGCGACATCCACGACGTTCCGGAGAACGCGGTCGACCTGCGCTCGCGCTCGGTGTTGACCCTGACCCGGTCGACCGTCCGCCGTTTCGGCCGCAACGGCCTGTCGATCTGGGACCCGGGCACGCGGGTGGACGCCAATCGGTGCGAGATCCACGACAGCACGGGCGACTACCCGGCGGTGTGGGTGAGCGACGGCGCGACCGCCGTCCTGGAGGCCTGCCGGGTGCACGACGTGCCGGACGCGCTGTTCGTCCTCGACCGGGGCTCGCGCGTGGACGTCGTCGACAGCGATCTCACGCAGGTGCGCAACACCGCGGTTTCGGTGAGCGACGGCGCCACCGCCCAACTCGACGACTGCCGCATCCGGGAGGCCTCCACGGGCGCCTGGTTCCGCGACCACGGCAGCGGGGGCACCCTCGGCGGGTGCACGATCGACTCCGTGCAGACCGGGGTGATCGTCACCAAGGGCGCCGACCCGACCATCGACCGGTGCACGGTGACCTCCCCGACCGAAGCCGGTTTCTACGTGTCGGCGGAGGGACGCGGCTCCTTCCACGGCTGCCGGGTGACGGGCAGCGGCGGCTACGGCTTCCACGTCACGGACGGCTGTCGGACCCTGCTGCGCAAGTGCCGTACGGAGCGGTGCGCACGCGGCGGCTACGAGTTCCCGGAGGAGGGCGCGAGTGCAGAGGACTGCACCAGCGACGAGAGCGCGGTCCGTTCCTCCGTTCCCGACGGAGGAACGGTCCTGACGGCCACCCAGCCGACCGGCCTGCTGGGCGCGGTGCCCCCTCCACGCCCCACGGTCGCCGTGCCGGAGCCCGCACCGGAGAACCGCTCCTCCCAGGACGTGCTCGGCGAATTGGACGCGCTGGTGGGCCTGGAGAGCGTCAAGTTGGAAGTGCGGACCCTCACCAACATGATCGAGGTGGGACGCAAGCGGCAGGAGGCGGGGCTCAAGGCGGCCTCGGTCCGTCGCCACCTGGTCTTCACCGGCAATCCGGGCACCGGCAAGACGACGGTGGCCCGGCTGTACGGCGAGATCCTCGCCTCGCTGGGGGTCCTGGAGCGCGGGCACCTGGTGGAGGTGTCCCGGGTGGACCTGGTCGGCGAACACATCGGTTCGACGGCGATCCGCACCCAGGAGGCCTTCGACCGGGCGCGCGGCGGGGTGCTCTTCGTGGACGAGGCGTACGCCCTGTCACCGGAGGACTCTGGCCGGGACTTCGGGCGCGAAGCGATCGACACGCTGGTGAAGCTGATGGAGGACCACCGGGACGCGGTGGTGGTCATCGTCGCCGGCTACACGGCGGAGATGGAGCGCTTCCTCACCGTCAATCCCGGTGTGGCCTCGCGCTTCTCGCGGACCATCACCTTCGGCGACTACGCGCCGGACGAGTTGCTCCGGATCGTCGGCCAACAGGCGGAGGAGCACGAGTACCGACTCGCTCCGGGTGTCGACGGGGCCTTGCTCGCGTACTTCGAGAAACTGCCCAAGGGACCCGCCTTCGGCAACGGCCGTACGGCTCGCCAGACCTTCGAGTCGATGGTGGAACGGCACGCGGGCCGGGTCGCCCTGCTCGCCGAGGCGAGCACGGACGACCTGACCCTGCTCTACCCGGACGACCTTCCCGAACTCCCCTGATCCGAGCGGCTGTCGTTGCCGCGCTGGTGGGGCAGGGCAGGGGGGAGCCGGTCGAGGAGTGCGGCACGGTGCCGGTCGAACGCGGGGTCGGCCTGGTAGGCGGAGTGTCCCAGGACCGGTTCGGGCAGTGGGTGCCGGCGCGTCCGGCCGTAGGCCACCGGGTCCAACAGCACCGCTCCGTCGACGACCGGGCGGCCCTCTTCGGCGGGGACCCGGACCGGACCGCCGATCGGATCGGTGGCCCGGTACAGATTGCTCCAGCAGCGCACCGTACGGTTCAGCGCGCGCAGCGCACCGGGGCCGAAGTAGGCCGGGAACCAGCGTCCGTAGAGCCGCTCCAGGGGCGATCCGTAGGTGAGGAGGGCGACCCGGCTCCGGGTGTCGGGCGGTAGCTGCCACACGGCGGCGGCGGCGAGGACGCTGCCCTGGGAGTGCCCGGAGATCACCAGCCGACCACCGGTGCGGGCGGTCCAGGAGCTCATCCGCCAGGCGAGGTCGGGAACCGCCCGCTCGGCGTAGCAGGGCGGGGCGAAGGGGTGGGCTGCGCGGGGCCAGAAGGTGCCGACGTCCCAGAGGATGCCTATGGTGCGGCGGGCCGAGGCGTCGCGGTAGGCCCGCCGCCCCCAGGTGACGAAGAGCAGGAAGCCGAAGCCGACCATCCACGAGCCGAGGGCCTGGGCCGCGGAGGCGAGGGAGACGACCGCGGGATGGGCTCCGCCGAAGGCCCGGCCGGGTACGGTGCCGCTGGCCCAGGCACCCGCGACGGCCCCGGCTCCGAGGAGCAGGGCGGCCCCGGAGACCATCCCGACGAGGAGGGGCGCCGAATCGGTGAGCGAGGCACGGGCCCGGTCGGCGGCGATCTCTCCGGTGCGGGCCCGCTCGTGTGCGGCGCCGGGGTAGTCGGACTCCACCTCGGGGCGCAGACGGCGCGCGTCGAGGGCGGTCCGCACGACGAGGGCGGCGGCCGGCACGAGCAGCAGCAGGAGCAGCACCGGAATGACGGAGGCCTGCCAGCTGAGGAGGACGGGCGGGCCGATTCCCGCACCTGTGCGCACGGGGGCGTCAGGACCCGCGGGGCCGTCGAGCCAGTCGGCGACGCGCTGGGCCACTCCCCCGGACATCACTCCGGCGAGCGCGCAGGCGAGCATGGCGACGGCGGGCCCGCCGAGTCCGCGCAGCGCGGTACGGGGGTCGCTGCGGGGGCGTTGGAGGAGCAGCGCCACGACGCCCAGGGCGACGACCAGACCGCCCTGGGCGAGGGTCAGGGCGCCGAAGGCGGCGTCCCCGGGGAGGGTGCCCGTGGAGGTCCAGCCCGGGCGGGGCCAACAGGCGTGCAGGGCGGTCAACAGCAGCAGGGCGAGGGAGGCGCCGGGGAGCCAGGTGACGAGGGCGCGTTCGACGCGCAGGTCGAGCTGGCGCTCGCTGCGACCGCGTCGGCAGACCACGCCGAGCACGACGACGCCCAGGACCACGACGGCGCCCTGGAGGACCCACCCGAGTGCGGTGCGCAGACCGGGGGCCGCGGCGTCGTGCCGGGCGGTGGCGAGGGCGAGGGCGGTGGTGACGGTGAGGAAGCCGGCTGCGGTGTGGGCGGCCCGCAGCCGGGCGACGAGTCGGCGCCCGTACCAGAAGCCGGGCCGTCCGAGGACCGGGCGGGGGTCGACCGGGCCGGCGGGACCGACGGGGCCGACGAACCCGACGGGGTCAGCGGGATCGGCGGCCTCCGGGACGCCGGGGAAGGGGGCATCGTGACCGGTGGGCGGGAGTTGGGCCTCGTAGGCGCTCCAGGTCCGATGGGAGAGGTACCAGAGCAGGCCGACGAGTGCGGTGGGCACCAGGGCGGCGAGGGCGAGGCGACGGCCGGGCGCCGACCACCATCCGTTGCGTTCGGCGGAGAGGAAGCCGAGCCAGGAATAGGCGTCGGTGCAGCTGGGTGCCGCGGCGCACTGCCAGGCCGTCAGGTCGAGCGCGACCTCGCACGCCGCGGCGGTGAAGAGCACGGTGAGGGTGAGGGCGACGAGCCGGACGAGGAGGCCGTAGAGCCGGACGAGGCCCGGGCGCCCCTGGGCGGGCGGGCGCATCCAGTGCGCCAGGTTGGCGATCATGAAGGGCAGGAGGAGCAGCCACAGGGCACGGGCGCCGTCGCCGGAGGTCAGATTGGACCAGCAGTACGCTTCCTGGATCGGGCGCGCCGCGTACCTCTCGGGGTGCTCCTCGGCGTCGAGGTCCTCGGTGCGGCGGTACACGGCCGCGGTGCGGTCGCCGGTGACCCGCGTGCTGCGGGGGTCGTCGAGCATGGACTCGGGGGTCGCTCCGCCGACTCCGTGGACGAGGAGTTCGAGCGCCGCGCCCCCGCTCTCCGGGGCGGGTGTGGCAGGAGACACTGCGGGGTCTTCCTCTCGGAGTGGGAAGATGCGACGTCGGCAACAGGATCGCGGACGGCCGTGGAACGCGCACGGTCCCTCGCCGAATCCGACGCGCATTCCCTCGTCCCCTGCGGAAGGACCGGCCCCGGCGGTGACTGACAACCAGAACCTCCTCGCAGAGCAACGACGTGCCCTGATCCTCGACGAGGTTCGGCGGCGTGGTGGTGTCCGGGTCAACGAACTGACCCGGCGCCTGAGCGTCTCGGACATGACGATCCGGCGCGACCTGGACGCACTGGCCCGGCAGGGCATGGTGGCGAAGGTGCACGGCGGGGCCGTTCCGGTGGTCGAGGCGAGCACCCACGAGCCGGGGTTCGAAGCCAAATCGGTACTGGAACCGAGCGCCAAGGACGAGATCGCCCGGACGGCGGTGGCCCTCGTCGCGCCGGGCACGGCGATCGCGCTGTCCGGTGGAACGACGACCTACGCGCTGGCCCGCCATCTGCTCGACGTGCCCGACCTGACGGTGGTCACCAACTCGGTGCGGGTCGCGGACGTCTTCCACGAGGCGCAGCAGGCCGGGGGTACCGGTGAGTCGCGGCGCGGCGCCGCGACGGTGGTGCTGACCGGCGGGGTGCGGACGCCCTCCGACGCCCTGGTCGGACCGGTGGCGGACCGGGCGATCCGCTCGCTCCACTTCGACCTGCTGTTCCTCGGTGTGCACGGCGTGTCGGTGGAGGCCGGGCTCTCCACGCCGAACCTGGCGGAGGCCGAGACCAATCGGTGCCTGATGCGCTCGACGCGACAGGTCGTGGTGGTCGCCGACCACACCAAGTGGGGGACGGTGGGCTTGAGTTCCTTCGCCACCCTGGACCAGGTCGACACCTGGGTGACGGACGGGGGCCTGCCCGAGGGGGTGCGGGCCGAGGTGACGGAGCACCTGCCGGGACTCGTGGTCGCGGGCGAGGAGCCGGCATGATCCCCTTCCTGGTGGAGCGGACGGTTCCGTTGCCCTCGGAGGAGGTCTGGCGACGGCTCACCGACTGGCCGGCACACGGTGCACAGGTGCCGCTGACCCGGACGAGGGTGCTGACGCCGGGCCCGAGCGGGGTCGGAACCCGGTTCGCCGCGCGGACGGGGATCGGGCGGCTGTCCTTCGACGATCCGATGGAGGTGGTCCGCTGGGAGCCCCCGGTGGACGGGCGCCCCGGTGTCTGCCGTCTGGAGAAAACGGGCCGGGCCGTCCGCGGTTGGGCGCTCATCGAGGTGCGGGGAACGCCGGGAGGGGGCTGCCGGGTGCGGTGGACCGAGGCCCTGACGGTGCGGAGGGTGCCGAGGTCCTTCGACGGACTGCTCGCCCGCGCGGGGCGGGTCGTGTTCGGGCGGGCGCTGGACGGATTGCTGCGGGGCTGAGCCGCGGCCGGTGGGTGCGGGAGCGGGGTTCCGCATCGGGCGGGGCCTCCGTCGCGCTCCGCGGTCGGGGCCGACGGAGAACCGGGGTGCAGCCCCTGTGCCGCTGACCGTCCGTCAGCTAGGGTGCTCTCCCCCGCTCGCCCGCGTCTTCCCCGCCCCCGGGAGGTTCGGCCCATGACACGCCGACTGAGGCCGGTGGAAATCGACTTCACCGCGTCCGCGCCCGTCCGTCTCGTCTTCACCGCGGCTCTGGCCGCCCCGCCCAGGGCCGTCTACCGTTCGGTGGCCGTGGAGGTGGGGAGCCTGCCCTCCTGGTTCACGGCGGTCTCCTCCGCCGTCCCCACGGGCGACGGCACGGGCCGGACGGTCCGGCTGCGGGGCGGGGTGGCCTTCGACGAGACGGTCCTGGCCTCCGAGCCTGACCTGCGGTACGCCTACCGGGTGGACGCGACCAACGCTCCGGGCGTGACCGCCCTGGCGGAGGAGTGGGTGCTCGCCCCCGCCCGGAGCGGCACCCGCCTGCGGTGGACGATGGCGGCCGACGGCCCGCCCCCGTTCCGGCTGGCGCTGCGCCTCGCGGCGCCGGGCCTGCGGCTCTCCTTCCGGGGCGCGGTGCGCCGGCTCGACCGGCGGCTCACTCCGGCCAGACCCCCGTCGCCAGGAAGCGCTCGATAGCGGTCGTGTACGGGGCGATGTCCAGCCCCTGGTCGGCCAGCCAGGCGTCGGAGTAGTACTTGTCGAGGTAGCGCTCGCCCGGGTCGCAGATCAAGGTGACGACGCTGCCGGTGCTCCGGTGGGCGACCATTTCCGCCACGATCTTGAACGCGCTCCACAGGCCGGTGCCGGTGGAACCGCCGGCCTTGCGGCCGATCGCGGTCTCCAGGGCACGGACCGCGGCGATGCTCGCCGCGTCGGGCACCTTCATCATGCGGTCGACGGCCCCGGGCACGAAGCTGGGCTCCATGCGGGGGCGACCGATCCCCTCGATGCGCGAGCCGCAGTCGGCGGTGGCGTGCGGGTCGTGGTGGGTCCAGCCGTCGAAGAAACAGGAGTTCTCCGGGTCGGCCACGCAGATCCGGGTGTCGTGCTGCATGTAGTGGACGTAGCGGGCGATGGTCGCCGACGTGCCGCCGGTGCCGGCGGTGGCGACGATCCAGGCGGGCTCGGGGTACCGCTCCAGCTTCAGCTGCTGGTACATCGATTCGGCGATGTTGTTGTTGCCGCGCCAGTCGGTGGCCCGCTCCGCATAGGTGAACTGGTCCATGTAGTGGCCGCCGGTGCGCTCGGCGAGGGCCGCGGCCTCCTCGTACATGGTGCGCGAGTCCTCGACGAAGTGGCACTGCCCGCCGTGGAACTCGATGAGCCGGCACTTCTCGGGGCTGGTGGTGCGGGGCATGACGGCGATGAAGGGAACGCCGATCAGCTTGGCGAAGTACGCCTCGGAGACCGCCGTCGAACCGCTGGACGCCTCGATGACGGGCTTGTCGGGTCGGATCCACCCGTTGCAGAGGCCGTAGAGGAAGAGGGAGCGGGCCAGTCGGTGCTTGAGGCTGCCGGTCGGGTGGGTGGATTCGTCCTTGAGGTAGAGGTCGATGCCCCACTCCTCGGGGAGCGGGAAGCGCAACAGGTGCGTGTCGGCGGAACGGTTGGCGTCGGCCTGGACCTTGCGGACGGCCTCCTTCAGCCAGGACCGGTACACGGGGTCGCTGCGGTCGACGTCGACGGTGACCGCAGCGCCGGCCGTGGTCTCGTGGGTGGTGCTCATCCGTCCCTCTCCTCATGCATCGCATCGGGGTCTCCCCCTCGCCGACCATACCGCTCCCACCTGGGCAAACGTTCCCTTTGACGATCCATAGGGCTGCCTTGTGGAAGGGGTGGAGGGGGGTACTGGTGCGGGAGCCGACGGCCCGGCACACTGGGTACGACAAGCGGGTGAAAGGGGCGGATCCACATGGTCGAACCGGAGTTCAGCGCCAGGGGCGTGGAGATCACGCGCTGGCCGCGCTCGTTGACGCGCGCGGGCGAAGTGCGGATCGAGGACGGTCGTCTGGCGCTCCTGACGAGTTACGGCAGCGAGATCGACAGCGCTCCGGTGTCGGCGGTGCGGGCCGGACGCCCGTGGTTCACGAAGGGGGACGAGACCGTGGCGACCGTGAACGGAACGCGCTACCGGCTGACCCTGCACCCGGACGGCGACCAGGACGACAGCGGAGGGGTTTCGGGACGCTTCCTCGCCGCGCTGAAGCAGGCGGCAGGACGGTCCTGAGCTGCGACGGCTCGCGGCGAGTTGCGGGGCGGTCACGGCTGGTCCAGGCTGGAGTTCACCTCACTGAGGGTTGACCGGTGGTGACACCGTGATCGGTCACCACCTTTCTGTACCGCATTGACAGATCCGAATCTTCGTCTTCTTCCGGACCACTTCGGGGAGTCGCAGCCGTGATCAGCGAGCCGAGCAGGTACTACGCGGTGGAGCTCCAGGCCCTGCCGCCGCGGATCGGACAGATCCGCCGCATCATCTCCGCCCATCTTCGACATTGGCAACTGGACGCCTTGGTGGACCAGGCCGTGCTGGGCGTGACCGAACTCCTGACGAACGTGCACCGCCACGCCCAGCCGGACAAGGAGTGCACGGTGGAGATCGAGCTGTTGCTCGACCGCCTCACCGTGTCGGTCCGGGACCACGATCCCCGGCTTCCCGAGGTCGACGGTCAGGGCGCGCTCGACGCGGTGGACGACCTCGATGCGCTCGCCACCTCCGGCCGTGGCCTCGCCATCGTCGGGGCGGTCAGCGAGAGCTGGGGCATCCGTCCGTGCGGTGCCGCGGGCAAGGTCGTGTGGTTCACCCTCACGGCACCGCCCGCCGGCGATCCCCTCGAGGACCGTGCGCGCGCCGGGTACGGTGCCGCCCCGGAAAGCGTCTTCGCAGACGTCGGGTACAGCCGGTTCCCCGGCGTGCCCCTGAGCGCTCCGGCCGAACCGGTCACGGCCCCGTCGGTGGCCAGCCCGGTCCTGACGGGCCTGGCGGGCTGAGGGCTCCGTACCGGCGACGGGGCGGCGGCGACCGGGGCGGAGCGGGTCACGACCGGCGCCCCTGGGGAGCCGTGGCACGGCCGAACTGTTCCTCCAGGACGGTCAGCCGCCGCCAGTACTCGTCCTCGTCGATCTCTCCGGCCGCGAACCGGTGGCCGAGCAGCGCGAGGGGCGAGCGCTCGTCCGGTCCGCCGTCACCGCCGAACCGGACGCCCCGTCCGCGCCGCCACCCGGCGCGGCGGGCGATCGTGACGATCCCGATGACGACGGCGGCCCAGACGAGGGGGAGGAAGAGGACCCACGGGCCGGGTCCTGCATGGGCGAGCGTGTTCACGGCGGTTCAACTCCTCGATGTGGTGGACGCCCCGCGGTGCAGGGCGTGCACCGCGGTCGTGTCCGTGGTTCGAGGATCGCTCCGGGGAGGGGGGCCGGTCGTCGTACGGGCAGCGGCTTCCGGCGTACGACACGGGGAGTACCCGGCGGCCCCCGTTCTCCTCCCGCTCCGTGTCCCCGGGCGCGTCGTGCCCCGTGGGTGCCGTCCCGTCCGGTCGGAACGACCCGCCCGCACCGCCGCAGGGCCCTTGACGGGGTGCGGATCAGGCCACCGCGACGAGGGTGAGGTAGGCCATGCCGAGGACCCCCCGGTAGCCGTTCAACCAGCTCGCGCGCTGCCGGTCGACCCGCTCGCGGGTCTCGGGCGCGAGCGGGTGGTCGGGGTGGGTGGCGAGCCAGAGCTCGGTGTCGTACCGGTAGCCCGACTCGAACTCCTGCCACTCGTCGGCGTTCGCGGTCTCGATCCACAGGGGACGGAACCCCGCTTCGACCGCGAGGTCGACGAGGTCACCGAGGGCGAAGTGGTCACCGGCCGTCGCGCCGGGCCACATGCCGGCCAACTCCGCCTCGGTGGGCGTGCGCTCCCAGAAGCCCTCGCCGAGCACGACCCGCCCGCCCGGCCGGACCAGCCGGCGCAGTTCGCGCAGCGCCGCAGCGGGGTCGTGCGGCAGTTCGGGGTCGCAGAGCGCCTGGCTGGACCCGAGGCAGAGGACCGCGTCGACGGGCCCCCGGTCGGTGCCGAGGGCGGACTCCTCGACGAAGGCCACGCGGTCGGCGAGCCCCCGCTCCTCCGCGAGGGCCCGACCTCGGGCCAGGTCTTCTGCGTTGATGTCGATGCCGGTGCCCTTGGCTGCGGGGACCGCTTCCAGGAGGCGCAGCAGCAACTCGCCCCAGCCACAGCCGATGTCGAGGACGTCGGAAGGGCCGGCGGCGGCCAATCGCTCGATGAAGCGGGTGGAGCGGGCCTCGGAGAGCGGACTGTGGAAGGTGAGGCTGCCGAGACGCGGCGGAAGGTCGGACGACGGTGCGGAGGAAGGTGCAGAAGAAGTCACGAGGGGGAACGTTACGTCGCCCCGGCTCTCCCCGCGTACTGGTTTTTCCGGGGACCGCGCTCCGCGGGGAGGCCACGGGTGACCTGCGTCGCGGCCCCCGACGGCCCCGCCCCGTCCGCCGCTCCGGCGGACGCCCGCGCTTGCCCCGGGACGGCCTCCGCGTCCGGTGCGGGGCCGCGCCACGACGCCCTGCCCCGGCCTCCCGGCGCCGTCCGCGCCGGTGCGCGGCCACCGCCACCGGCCTAGCCTGGGAGGCGTGTACACCACACGCGTGTCCCGACACATCGCCGCCCCGGCTCCGGTCGTCTACCGGCTGCTCCTCGACCCGGACGCGGTCGCCCACTGGCGGGTGCCGTACGGGATGAGCTGCGAGGTGCACGCCTTCGAAGCGCGCGAAGGGGGCACCTTCCGGATCTCGTTGCGGTACGGTCCGGGCGGCGGCGACGGGAAGTCGGAGGCCCGGACGGACACCTACCACGGAACCTTCATCGAGCTGGTGCCGTACGAACGGGTCGTGGAGAAGATCGAGTTCGAGACGCCTGATCCCCGACTGCACGGCACCATGATCCTCACGACCACGCTGGCCGCCATCGAGGACGGCACCGAGCTGCGGATCGTCCACGAGGGGGTGCCCGACGCGGTTCCGGCCGCCGACAACGAGCTCGGCACCCACATGGCCCTGGACCGGCTGGCCGCACTGGCAGAAGGACGTCCCGACCCGCAGGCCGGTCGGGGGTGATCACCTCCCCGTGCCCCCTGCCCGGCACCACCCGGCGAGGAGGGGAACGGGCTCAGACCGGTTCGCGCACCAGGGCGGCCAGCGGGTCGTCCAGCACCGGCTGCCAGGCCAGTTCGGCTGCACCGACCAGACTGTTGTGGTCCAAGGTGCACGGGAGGATCGGAACGCCGCCGCTACGGCCCCATAGGCTTCGGTCGGCGACGACGGCCCGCAACCGTTCGGGGTCCGCGTCGAGGAGCTCGCGGTGGAGCCCACCGAGAATGATCCGATCGGGGTTGAGGATGTTCACCAGACCGGCGAGGCCGAGGCCCAAGCGGTCGATCAGCTCTCCGACCGCGACCCGGACACCCGGATCGTCCGGGCTCGTGCGCAGCAGGTCACGGGACTGCTGGAGCAGGGAGACCTCGGGGCCGGGGGCCCGGCCCGCCGCGGTGAGGAACGCGAGCGGGTCGGTCTCGACGTCCAGGCAGCCGCGGCTTCCGCAGTGGCACGGGCGCCCCTCCGGATGGACGGTGAGGTGACCGACCTCCAGGGCCAGGCCGGAGCTGCCGGTGTGGAGGCGGCCGTCGAGGACGAGCGCGCCGCCGACGCCCCGGTGGCCGGTGGCCACGCAGAGCAGGTCCCGGGCGCCGCGTCCTGCTCCGTGACGGTGCTCGGCGAGCGCTGCGAGGTTCACGTCGTTGCCGGTGAAGGCGGGGCCCTCGATGCCCGCGCTCCGTACCCGCTCGGCGAAGATCTCACGGACCGGAGCTCCGGCGGGCCAGGCGAGGTGGAGCGGGTTGAGCGCCGTCCCCTCGGGCTCGGCCACGGCGGAAGGGGCGGCCAGCCCGGCGCCGACGCAGCGACGGCCGCTCTCCGCGAGCAGCGCGGCACCCGCGTCCACCACCGCACCGAGCACCTGCGCCGGGTCGGCGGAGACGGTGACGCAGCCGGGGACCGTGGCCACGATGGTGCCCCCGAGACCGACGAGTGCGGCGCGGAACCCGTCCGCATGGACCTGGGCGGCAAGGACGACGGGCCCCTTCTCGTCGACCGCCAACCGGTGCGAGGGCCGCCCCTGGGAGCCCGCGGCGGCACCGGGGTTGGAGTCGACCCGGATGAGGCCGAGGGCCTCCAACTCGGCGGCGACGGCGCCCGCGGTCGCCCGGGTGACGCCGAGTTCCGCGGTGAGCACGGCCCGGGTCGGCGCCCTACCGGTGTGCACCAGTTCCAGCGCGGGGCCGAGCGCGTTGCGCCCCCTGTCCAACCGTGTCCGGGCCGTCGTCGCCTTGCCGTTCATGCAGGTGAGTCTCCCATGATCGGACGGGTCGAACGGCCCCCGGCCGTGGTGGTCCACGGCGGCCCCGGGAGGGCGGTCCCGAACCGCTCCGGGCACGACGGACCGCCTCCCCGGGGCGGCCGGGGCCCGACGGCACCGCGGCCGCTTCACTCCGTCCGGCGTTTCCTCAGCTCGGCGAGCCATTCCCGTATCTGCTCGTCGTCGTGCAGGTAGCCGCCGCCCGTGCCTGCGGGGAGATCCACTCCGTGGAGGAGGTTCAGTGCCCACCAGGACGATGCGTCCCAGGTGGCCGCCTCCTCCTGCACCCAGCGGGCAGCCCAGCGGTCGGCCTCGTCCCGCGACAACCGTCCCGCCGCGAGCTCGACGAAGCGAGCCTCGATGTCATCGGGGGTCGGCCGGCCTCTGTCGCGCATGCCTTCACCGTACGGGCACGGTGCCCGACCCGACACCGCGGCGGCCCCTCGGGGTCCGGCCTCCCCCGACACGGCAACGACTCGCGCGTAGCCTGGTGACATGCCGACGGTGAACGTCAACGGTGTCGAGGTCGCCTACGCGCGCACGGGTCACGGGCCGCCCCTGGTCCTCGTGCACGGAGCGGGGCTGGACGGCAGGATGTGGGAGCCGCAGCTCTCTGGGCTCTCCGCGGACTTCACCGTGGTGGCCTGGGACGAACCGGGCGCGGGGCGCTCCTCGGACCTGCCGGCCGGTTTCGGCCTGGCGGACTTCGCGCACTGTCTGGCAGCCGTGATCGAGGCGCTGCACCTCGGTCCGGCGCACCTCGCCGGGCTCTCCTGGGGCGGCACGGTCGCACTGGAGTTGTACCGCCACCACCCCGAGCTGGTCCGGACGCTGCTCCTGGTCGACACCTACGCCGGGTGGAAGGGCTCGCTCCCCCCGGAGGAGGTGGCGGTTCGGGTCGAGGGGGCCAGGAAGATGCTGGCGGTGCCGCGGGAACGGTTCGATCCGGTGCTCCCGGGGCTGTTCGCCGACGGCCCGCCCGCCGCGTTCACCGCATTGCTCGATGCCATGGCCCACGACGTGCGGCCGGAGACCATGGGGGCACAGCTGATGATGATGGCCGAGGCCGACGAACGCGACGTGCTGTCGGCGATCTCGGTGCCGACCCTGCTCCTGTGGGGCGAACTCGACGCCCGGTCGCCCTTGAGCGTCGCGCACGCCTTCGCGGAAGGGATTCCGCACGCCGACCTGGTGGTGCTCCCCGGCGTGGGGCACGTCAGCAACCTCGAAGCGCCGGAGCGCTTCAACGAGGCCGTCCGCGGGTTCTGCCGCACCCACGACTGAGCGGACCGGGTCCCTGAGGAAACCGGGCGCCGCCGGCCGCACGACGGGGCACCGGACTCCTTCCGGGCCTACCGGCGCCGCCCGTGCACACGACGGGGCAGCCGGGTCGCGGTGGGGTGCCGCGGCCGTCGCCCGGAGCCGGATCCGTGCGGCCGTCTCAGCCCAACCAGCCCGGTCGGACCAGACCCGACTCATACGCGAAGACCACGAGTTGGGCCCGGTCCCGGGCCCCCAGCTTCACCATGGCGCGGCTGACGTGGGTCTTGGCGGTGAGCGGACTGACGACGAGCCGTCGGGCGATCTCCTCGTTCGACAGGCCGATCCCGACCAGCGCCATCACCTCCCGCTCCCGCTCGGTGAGCGTGCCGAGCACCGCCGTCACCGCCGGGACCCTGGAACGGGCCGCGAACTCTTGGATCAGTCGCCGGGTGACCCCCGGAGAGAGCAGTGCGTCTCCGTGGACGACGGCGCGCACCGCCCGCAGCAGCTCCTCGGGTTCGGCGTCCTTGACGAGGAAGCCGGAGGCTCCGGAGCGGATCGCTTCGAAGACGTACTCGTCGAGTTCGAAGGTGGTCAGCATCACGACCCGAACGCCGCCGTGGTCCGGGGCGTCGACGATGCGTCGGGTCGCCTCCAGGCCGTCGAGTCTCGGCATGCGGATGTCCATGAGGACGACGTCGGGGCGCAGGGTCCCGGCCTGTTCCACCGCTTCGTCGCCGTCGGCGGCCTCCCCCACCACCTCGATGTCCGCCTGGGCGTCGAGCAGGGCGCGGAAGCCCGCACGCACCAAGGCCTGGTCGTCGGCGAGCAGGACACGGATCGCGGTCGTCACGGGGTCGCCTCCGAGCGGAGCGGGAGTACGGCACGGACGCGGAAACCACCGGACGGACGGGCACCCGCCTCGATGCTGCCGCCGAGGGCGCCCGCCCGCTCCCGCATGCCGGCCAGTCCGTTGCCGCTGCCGCCCGCCTCCGTCCCGGTGGCGGGGCCGTCGTCGTCGACCGTCAGGTCCAGCCGACCGGAGCCGTGCCGGATCCGGATCCGGGCGGTGCGGGAACCCGAGTGGCGGACCACGTTGGTGAGCGCCTCCTGCAGGATCCGGAAGGCGGCGAGGTCGGCGCCGGGCGGCAGGGCGGCGGGAGTGCCGTCGGTGGACACGGTGACGGCGAGACCGGCGGCGGCGGCCTGCTCGACCAGTTCGGGAAGGCGGGCGAGACCGGGGGCGGGGGTGCGCGGGGCGTCACCGGGGGCGCGGAGGGTGTCGAGGACCTGGCGCACCTCGCCGAGTGCCTCCTTGCTGGCGGCCCTGATGGTGGTCAGCGCCGATCGTGCCTGCTCGGGGTCGGAGTCCAGGAGGGCGAGCCCGACGCCCGCCTGCACGTTGATCACGGAGATCGAGTGGGCCAGCACGTCATGGAGCTCACGGGCGATCCGGAGCCGCTCCGCATCGGCGCGGCGACGCTCGGCGGCGACCCGCTCGGCCCTCCGCTGGTCACCCTGCTCGCGTCTGCTGCGGACCGCCTCGGAGGCGGCCAGCACGGCGACGGCAAAAGCGGCGGCGGGAAGCTCCTGCCCCCAGGGCGCGGCGCCGTCACCGGCCGGGGGGAGCCAACGGTACAGCCAGTGGGCCAGGAGGAGATGGCCGGCCCAGAGCAGGCCGACGGCCCACCAGGCGGCAGTGCGGTGGCCGTGGACGACGGCCGCGAAACAGGCCACCGCGACCAGAACGAAGACCGGGCCGTACGGATAGCCGGCCGCGAGGTAGCCGAGGGTGACGGTCACGACGGCGCACACCACCGCCACGGGCCTGCGGTGCCGGAACAGCAGGAGGGCCGAACCGAGGAGCAACAGGCCACGCCCGGCCGCGTCGAGCGCCTCCCGGTCGAACTGGTTCCGCGCGGCGAACCCGGTTCCCACCGTGACGGCGACGGCGATCAACGAGGTCGACCGCCATGGCAGCCCGGTGGCGTCCCGTTCCCCCCGTTCCCGTGGAGTGCGCCGAGACCTGCGCGACCGCCGTTCGTCGATGCCCGCGTCCATACCGGCCACGCTAGCCCGACCGCCCCGGGGTGCACGTCGGTCCAGCGGGGTGGTCGCGGCTACTCCCGGCGGAGTACGGCCGGGGCCGGGGCCGGGGCCGGGGCCGGGTCAGCCGCGCGGAAGCAGGCCCGCCTCCTGCCCCAGTCGGCGGGCCGCCGCCGAGAAGAAGGCGTCACGGTCCTCGACGACCCGGTGGAACTGGCCGAAGACCTCGAAGGAGACCAGACCGAAGAGCTGCGACCATGCCGCGACGAGTGCAACGGCGAGGGCCGGAGGGAGGTCCGGGGCGATGTCGGCGCTGATCCTGGCGGCTTCGGGACGCAGGGCGTCCGGAAGCGGTGGGAGTGCGACGCCCTCTCCCGCCTGTGCCCGACGGACGATGTCGACGAGGACGAGACCGACACGGGCGGCGGGACCGATGGTGTCCCGGGGGGCGGTGTAGCCGGGGACCGGGGAGCCGTAGATCAGGGCGTACTCGTGGGGGTGGGCCACGGCCCAGGCGCGGACCTCCCGGCAGACGGCGGTCCACCGGTCGAGGGGGCGCTCCGCGGCGTTCTCGGCGGCGGCCCGTTCGGCGGCGGCGCCGACGGCGTCATAGGCGTCGACGATCAGGGCGGTGAGCAGGTCGTCACGGCTGGGGAAGTAGCGGTAGAGCGCGGAGGACACCATGCCGAGTTCGCGGGCGACGGCTCGGAGGGAGAGCTTGGCGGCGCCTTCGGCGGCGAGTTGGGTGCGGGCCTCGTCCTTGATGGCGGCGGTGATCTCGATGCGGGCGCGGGCGCGGGCTCCTCGAACGGTCGTCATGGAGAGCAGTGTGCCACTTTCAGATCACCGAAATGAAAAGAGAGCACTGCTCTTGATTGTGGACACTGATCCGTGCACACTGATCTCAGATGAGAGCAGTGCTCTCGAATGGATTCCGCAGGATTCAGTAGGAGGCCCCATGTCCCCCCAGCCCACCACCGGCGACTCCGCCGCCCCCTCCCCCGCGGCCTCCCACGTCATGAAGCCGGGTTGGTTCACGGTGAACGTCCTCAACCGGACGGTCGCCTGGATGACCCGTCGCGGCATCAGCATCTGGGGCTCCCGGGTCCTCGCCGTCCGCGGCCGCAAGAGCGGCGAATGGCGCCGCACCCCGGTCAACTTGATGACGGTGGACGGCGTCCAGTACCTCGTCGCCCCCCGTGGTCACGTCCAATGGACCCACAACATGCGGGCCGCGGGCGGCGGACGGCTCCACCTGGGCAAGCACGTGCAGGAGTTCACCGCCGTCGAGGTGGAGGACGACGACAAGCCCGCACTGCTCCGGGCCTACCTCAAGCGTTGGAAGGCCGAGGTCGGAATCTTCTTCGGCGGTGTCGGGCCCGACTCCTCCGAAGAGGAACTCCGGGCCGTCGCCCCCCGACACCCCGTCTTCCGCATCACGACGAAGGACCCCGCCGCGCCGGAGGCATGAGCCGACCGGGGCAGCGGGGCCCGTGCCGGGGCGTCAGGCCCCTTCCGGATCCTTCGGAACGTCGGTCCCGTCCGGGTCGGACGCCGTGCGCTCGCGCCCGGTGACCCCCCGCCCCGCCGGGCCGATGCCGGTCGAGGTGTCCATCTTCCGGTCGAGGACCTCCAGCGCGCGCCGGGCCATGCCGTTCGAACGGACCATGCCGCCGAGGGTGGCGGCGCCACGGGTGATGTCGGCGAAGGCGTTCCAGGCCGGTCGCAGCCCCGTGATCGTGGCGTGCAGCAGCCCGGGCCGCCGCTCGAACACGGCGAGCATCCGTCGCCCGACGGCCATTTCGACACCGAGCCCCGCCTTGATGGCGAAGGCGTAGTTCAGGGCCTGTCGACGGGCGTCGACGGCGTCGTTCGACTCCGCGACCCGCACCGCCCACTCGCCCGCGAGCCGGCCCGAGCGGAGCGCGTACGAAATGCCCTCGCGCGTCCACGGCTCCAACAGACCGGCCGCATCGCCGCAGACCAGGACCCGCCCCCGGGAGAGCGGGGAGTCGTCCGTCCGGCAACGCGTCAGGTGCCCGGAGGAGAGCGCGGGCTCGAAGCCCGCGAGGCCGATCCGGGCGACGAAGTCCTCCATGTACCGCTTGGTGGCGGCCCCTTCGCCGCGCGCCGAGATGACGCCGACGGTCAGCGTGTCGCCCTTCGGGAACACCCAGCCGTAACTGCCCGGCAGAGGACCCCAGTCGATGAGGACGCGCCCCTTCCAGTCCTCGGCCACGGACGGCGGTACGGGAATCTCCGCCTCCAGACCCAGATCGACCTGGCCGAGCTTGACCCCCACATGGGCGCCTATCCGGCTGGCACTGCCGTCGGCTCCGACGACCGCGCGCGCAAGGACGGTCTCGCCGTCCGCGAGGACCACGGCGACGGTGCGCCGGTCCGGTACGGCCGGGCCGTGCTGCTCCACCCGGGTCACCGTCGCGCCGGTCCGCAGCTCGGCACCGGCCTTCTGTGCGTGCTCGACGAGCTGGGCGTCGAACTCGGGGCGGTTGACGAGGCCGAACAGCATCCGGCGCGAGCGGCGGGTGCGGGCGAAACGGCCGTCCATGGAGAAGGTGACGGCGTGGACCCGGTCCTGGAGGGGCAGCTCGAACCCCGGGGGGAGCGCATCGCGGGAAGGGCCGATGATGCCTCCGCCGCAGGTCTTGTACCGGGGCAACTCGGACTTCTCCAGGAGCAGCACCCGACGTCCGGCGACCGCCGCCGCATAGGCCGCGGAGGCACCGGCCGGCCCCGCACCGACGACCACGACGTCCCAGACCTCCGCCGCCCCGTCAACGGAACGCTCCGCTGCGTCGTACTCCCCCGGTGTCGACGTCCCGACGGCCGGCCCGACCGGCGGCTCGCCCGACGCACCGTCATGCGCGCCCCGCGTCGACTCGGCATCCGCGCCCTCGGCTGCGGCCTCAGGAGCCGCTCGTTCGGGCTCGGTGTGCTCCGGACCGGCGTTCTCTGCGTGCTCGCTGCTCACGATGTGCTTCTGCTCCTGATCCGACCGGTGGTCTGCTCCTGACGCATCCTACGGCGCGGTAGCCGGGGACCCGCCCGTAGGATCGTTGCTGCGTTCGCCGTACCACGACATATGACGACCGCTGTCCCACCTCGTAACGTCGCACCCACCAGGAGCGTGCCCATGACCTCGAACCCGATCGCCGAAACCGTCCGGTCGCTGATGCCCCGCGCCAAGGCGGAGCTCACCGAACTGGTCGCCTTCGAGTCGGTGGCGGACGAGGCCGTGGCCCCCCGCAGCGAGTGCGAGGGCGCGGCGAACTGGG
Source organism: Streptomyces sp. NPDC058872 (assembly GCF_042743065.1). Lineage (NCBI taxonomy): Bacteria > Bacillati > Actinomycetota > Actinomycetes > Kitasatosporales > Streptomycetaceae > Streptomyces > Streptomyces sp. NPDC058872. Next base: position 8,299 of record NZ_JBHYMK010000053.1, on the reverse strand, counting down.
TTGCGGACGCGCTGCGCGCCGAGGACTTCCGGGAGGTGGCGCTGCTCGACACCCCGGACGGTTCGCAGGCCGTGTACGGGATCCTGCCCGGCCCGGAAGGCTCCCCCACCGTCCTCCTCTACGCCCACTACGACGTGCAGCCCAAGCTGGATGAGTCCGCCTGGCTCAGCCCGCCGTTCGAGCTGACCGAGCGGGACGGCCGCTGGTACGGCCGCGGCACCGCCGACTGCAAGGGCGGCTTCATCATGCACCTGCTCGCGCTGCGCGCCCTCAAGGCGAACGGCGGGGTCCCGGTGACGGTCAAGGTGATCGTCGAGGGCTCGGAGGAGCAGGGGACCGGCGGTTTGGAGCGGTACGCGGAGCAGCACCCCGAGCTGTTGACCGCGGACACCATCGTGATCGGCGACGCGGGCAACTTCCGGGTGGGCCTGCCGACGGTGACCGCGACCCTGCGCGGGATGACCATGATCCGGGTGCAGATCGACACCCTGGAGGGCAATCTGCACTCCGGTCAGTTCGGCGGTGCCGCGCCCGACGCGCTGGCCGCACTGATCCGCGTGCTGGACTCGCTGCGGGGCCCGGACGGTTCCACCGCCATCGACGGACTGCCGCGCGACCAGGTGTGGGAGGGCCTCCAGTACCCGGAAGAGGACTTCCGTCAGGACGCCAAGGTGCTCGCGGGCGTGGCCCTGCCGGGTGCGGGCACGGTCGCCGACCGGATCTGGGCGCGCCCGGCGGTCACCGTCGTCGGCATCGACTGCCACCCGGTGGCAGGGGCGACCCCCTCGGTGCCGAAGTCGGCCCGCGCGCAGATCAGCCTGCGGGTGCCCCCGGGCGAGGACGCCGCCGAGGTGACGAAGCTCCTCTTCGCCCACATCGAGAAGCACACCCCGTGGAACGCCCGGGTGTCCCTGGAGCAGGTCGGTCAGGGCCAGCCCTTCCAGGCGGACACCTCCAGCCCGGCGTATGCGTCGATGGCCGAGGCGATGCGGATCGCGTACCCCGGCCAGGAGATGCAGACGGCGGGCATGGGCGGCTCGATCCCGCTGTGCAACACGCTGGCCTCGCTCTACCCGGAGTCGGAGATCCTGCTGATCGGGCTGAGCGAGCCCGAGGCCCAGATCCATGCGCCGAACGAGTCCGTCTCGCCCGAGGAACTGGAGCGACTCTCGGTCGCCGAGGCACACTTCCTCGTCAACTATGCACGTTCCAAGCAGGGTTGACACGAACTCGGGTCTTCGCTCTCGGCGAAGCTCGCCGAGGGCGAAGCCCCGCACGGAGGTCCGCGTGCATGCGTAGCTTGCTCGCATGGCATCCGTCGAACTCATCAGGATCACCCCACGGCTCCACCTCCTCGACTTCTCCATCGGCCAGGCCTACCTCTGGCAGGACGACGGGGAACTGACGCTGATCGACGCCGGTTGGGCCGGTACCGCCGACGGAACGGCGGCAGCGGTGCGCAAGGCCGGCCTGGACCCCGACCGGTTGCGCCGCATCGTGCTGACCCACTGCCACCGGGACCACGTGGGCTCGGCCCAGGAACTGGCGGACCGGTACGGGGCCGAGATCGTCGCGCACCGACGTGACGCCCCGGTGGTCAGGGGCGAGGCCCCGGTCCCCGATCCCGACCTCCTCGACTGGGAGGTCCCCCTCCACGAGCACGGCCTGACGGTGCCCGCGGCGCCGCCCACCCGGGTCGACCTCGAGGTCGACGGCGGTGAGGAACTGGACTTCGGCGACGGCGCCGTGGTGGTGCACACCCCCGGCCACACCCCCGGCTCGATCGCCCTCCACCTGCCGCGACACGGCGTGCTGTTCACCGGGGACACGGTGGCATCGGTGGGAGAGGTGACGTTCGGCGTCTTCCACGTGGACCGGTCCCTCGCCCTGGATTCGATGCGGATCCTCGCGGGATTGGCTCCGTCCGTGCTGTGCTGCGGGCACGGCGCTCCGGTGACCTCGGAGACGGCGGCCCGGTTGGAAGCGGCGGCTGCCCGGGCGAAGGCCTAGCCGGAGGGGCGGCCTCGCCGTTCGGGCACGGCCCGCACCGGCCCAGAGGCGTCACGGCGTTCCGGCGCCGCCCCGACCCACGGGACACGCCCCGGGAGCGGTGGTGGCGGCACGGCGATGCACCGCGTCCTCGGGGTCCCGGGCGGAGCCACCCGGCAAGCGCCGTTCGGCCCGTTACTCGTACCGGTACTTCAGCGAGTCCGCCTCCGCCTGCTCGATGTCGGCGATCGTCAGCTCCGGCATCCGCAACTGGGCCAGCGTCACCTCGGCCGAGGTCGGCTGGGCATCCGCCGGCAGCCACTGCTCCGGCTTCCAGGCCCCGCTGCGCAGGAGCGACTTGGGACAGTGCGGGTAGACCTCCTCGATCCCCACCACCAGCGCACTGGCCGGAGGCTTGCCCACGGCGGTCAGTTGCGACAGCAGCTCCGGGCGGGTGGAGACGCAGGCCCGGCCGTTCACCCTGAGCGTCGTCGTGCGCCCCGGGACCACGAACAGCAACCCGGCCCGTCCGGTGGCCATGACGTTCTGCAGGGTGTCCAGACGCTTGTTGCCGGTCGCGTCCGGTATGGCCACCGTCCGTGCATCCAGGACGGCGACGAACCCGGCGGGGCCGCCGCGCGGGGAAACGTCGCAGTTGCCCTCGGCGTCCGCGCTGGCGACCATGACCAGCGATGAGCAGCCGATCAACCGCCTCGTCTGCTCGGTGAGCTCGGTCATCTGCTTGCGCACGGCCGCGTCCTTCGGCAGTTCGTAGACCCGGCGCAACGCGTCCTGGTCGGACACGGCGTCGAGGCGGAGCGAGTCGAAGGCGCTGTCGGCAAGGGGTGTCGTCATGCCGACGACCCTAACGGGCCGGTCCGGGCGGAGGTCCGTGCCGGGGGACCCGCCGGCCGGCACGGACCCGGGCGAACCGCGTCACCCCACGGGGACGCCCGCCTCCAGGTTGAGGACCGTACCGCGCTCGCGGGCACGCAGCGCCCAGCGGAGGCGACGGTAGCGGACGGGGGGCAGCAGGTCGGCGGCCTCCTCCTCGGTGACGAACCGCCAGCCGCGGAGTTCGGCGCCGGGGAGGCGGAGTCGCTCGGTGTCGGCGGTCCGGAGCGTGCCGCCGTCGAAGAGGAGGCGCAGTCCGCCGTAGCCGGGGGGCTGGGGACGCTCCCAGTCGACGAGCAACAGCCTCGGCACGGAGTCGAGTTCCAGGCCGATCTCCTCGGCCACCTCGCGCATCCCGGCCCGGGCCGGGGGCTCACCGGATTCGACGACCCCTCCGGGGAACTCCCAGCCTGGCTTGTAGGTGGGGTCGACGAGCAGGAAACGGTCCTGCTCGTCGAAGAGGAGCACTCCCGCCGCGAGGGTTTCCCCGGTCGGCTCGGGCGTCTGGACGATGCCGCAGGAAGGTGCCCGGCCGTCCAGGACCGCCTCGGCCACGGCCCTGGCGGCCTCGGCCACGGTGAGGGCCGAGGTGTCGACCGGGTAGGCGTCGGCGACGAGCCAGGGAAGGGCGGCCCTGTACGCGGGGAGGTGCTGGTGGCACCAGTCCCGGACGCGGGCGTCGACCTCGGCGTCCCCGTATGCGGCCCGACCGTCGATCCGCTCCCGCAGGATCGTTTCCTCCGGGGTGAGCAGAACATGGCGGACATCGATGCGACGGGCGGCGAGTCCACCGAAGATCTCGTCCCGGTACTCCTGGCGGAGCAGGGTCATCGGGACGAGCAGGACGCCACCGACCTCGGCCAGGAGGGCCGCGGCGGTGTCCACGACGAGACGGCGCCAGATGGGCAGGTCCTGGTAGTCCGCCACCTCGGCGAGCTTCTTGGCCGGCAGGAGCTGCCGCAACCCCCCGCCGGTGACCTCCGGGTCGTACAGGGTGCTGTTCGGGATCAGATCGACCAGTTCGCGCGCGGTGCTCGACTTCCCCGCGCCGAACGTCCCGTTGATCCAGACGATCACGATTCCCCCTCTTCGATAGCCCCCAGTGGCTTGCCCGCAACACCCTGCCACGGAAACCCCCCGCGCACGTCTCGGCATGTGCGTGACATTTTCGGGCGGGGATCGTTGGAGACGGCGAGCAGGAGGGGGATGGGGAGATGGGGCGAAAGGTCCTCGAACGCTTTCCGGCCGGAGGCCCACGGGGCAGCTGGCCGGCGGAGGAATTCGCCGGCGCGCGCAGGGAAGAGGGGGTTCCGGCCCGGGTCGTGATGGACCTGGAGTCGGACGCGTTCCTGGTGATCGTCGAGCAGCGGACACCGGAGCGGCTGCGGGAGTGAACCGGTGCGGGCCCGTCGTCGACGCGGAGTTCCGGCCTCCGCCAGGAGGCCACCGGGCCGGGTTCGGCACCGCGGCGGCGACGGCCCCGAGTCGGGTGCACGGCACCCGGCGGGACGCGCCGCGGGCCCGGTGGGCCGGGCTGCGCCGAACCGTCCCGGCGGCTTCCCGGACTCAAGGAGCGTGGACGACCTCCGACCCCACCACCGGGGCATCCGTGCGGAGGACCACCGCAGCGGCACCGAGCAGGCCCGCGTCCGTGCCCGTGGCGGCGGGCACGACCGGCAGGTCACGGGTGAAGGAGAGCGCCGCATAGGTGCGGAGGCTGCGCCGGAGCGGGGCGAAGAGGACCTCACCGGCACCCGCCACCCCACCGCCGACGACGGCGACGTCGATCTCGACGAGTGCGGCGGTGGCGGCGATGCCCGCGGCGAGTGCCCGGCCCGCGCGCTCGAACGAGGCGATGGCGATCGGGTCCCCGGCGCCTGCCGCGGCGGCCACCGCCGCCGCGGACGCGTCCCCATCGGGCCCCGGCCGCCAGCCGTTCGCCAGGGCGCGGCGGGCCAGGTGCGGTCCGGCCGCGATGCGCTCGACGCAGCCTCGCCCGCCACATGCGCAGGGGTCACCGTCCAGGTCCACCGGAAGATGGCCGATGTGACCGGCGTTGCCGGTGGGCCCGGAGCGGATCCGGCCGTCGAGGACGAGGCCGCCGCCAACCCCCGTGGACACCACGAGGCACAGGGCGTTGGCATGGCCGCGAGCGGCTCCGAGCCAGTGTTCGGCGGCCGTCATCGCAACGCCGTCGCCGACGAGGGTGACCGGCCGGCCACCCGCGATCCGGGCGACCCGCTCGACGAGCGGATAGTCGCGCCAGCCCGGGACGTTGACCGGACTCACGGTGCCCCGGGAGGCGTCGACCGGCCCGGCGCTACCGATGCCGACGGCTCTCGCGGACTTCCACGACGGAGAGTCGGCGAGCTCGGTGAGCACCCCTTCGACGGCCGCCATCACGGTCTCGCCGTCCTCCTGCGCGGGCGTGGCCCGCAGCGCACGGGCACGGATGCGGCCCTCACCGTCGACCAGGGCGCCCGCGATCTTGGTTCCTCCGATGTCGAGGGCAACGACGGGGCCCGTGGCGCGGTCGGTGTGGCTGGGCACGCAAACTCCAGTCGACGGGGGGACGAAGGCCTTCCCCATCAGTTTCCCCCGACATGACAACGTTGCCCAGGGCCTATGCTCGAACCGAGATCGACTCGACACCCTCCGGAGGAAACGCACACCGTGGCCGACATCGCCAGCAGCCCCGGATCCCGCTACGGCAATCGGCCCACGATGAAGGACGTCGCCGCCCGCGCGGGCGTCGGACTCAAGACGGTGTCCCGGGTCGTCAACGGCGAGCCCGGCGTCACCGCTGACACCGAGCGCAGGGTGCGGGAAGCCATCGAGTCCCTGGGATTCCGACGGAACGACAGCGCACGCGTCCTCCGCAAGGGCAGGACCGCGACCGTCGGACTGGTCCTGGAGGACCTCGCCGACCCCTTCTACGGGCCGCTGAGCCGGGCGGTCGAGGAGGTCGCACGGGCACACGGGGCCCTGCTGTTCAACGGATCCAGCGCCGAAGACCCCGAGCGGGAGCAGGAGTTGGCGCTCGCGTTGTGCGCACGCCGGGTCGACGGCCTCGTCGTCATTCCCGCCGGCGAGGACCACCGTTACTTGGAGCCGGAGATCAAGGCAGGGATGGCAACGGTCTTCGTCGACCGGCCAGCCGGCCGGATCGATGCGGACGCCGTCCTGTCCGACAGCTTCGGCGGGGCGCACGACGGCGTGAGCCATCTGATCGCGCACGGCCACCGCCGGATCGGCTTCATCGGCGACCACCCCCGCATCCACACCGCCGCCGAACGCCTGCGCGGCTACCGCGCGGCGATGGAGCAGGCCGGGCTGCCGGTCCGGGACGCGTGGGTGTCCCTCGGGTCGACGGCTCCGGAGCGGGTGGGCACGGCGGTGCGGGAGATGCTGACGGCGCCCGAGCCGGTGACGGCCGTGTTCTCGGGGAACAACCGGGTCACGGTCACCGTGGTCCGGGTCCTCGCCGCACATCCGGAGCCGGTGGCCCTGGTCGGCTTCGACGACATCGAACTGGCCGACCTCCTCGGCGTCACGGTCGTCGCCCAGGATGCCGCCGCCCTCGGCCGGGCGGCAGCCGAATGCCTCTTCAGGCGTCTCGACGGCGCCGACGGTCCACCGGAACGGCTGGTGCTCGGCACGGCGCTCCTCGCCCGGGGCTCGGGGGAGATCAGGCCGCCGGCCTGATCTCCCCCCGGCGGCACCGGGCGCACCGGCGCCGCGCACCGCTGCGGGCCGGATCCGGTCGGACGCAGTCGTGGTGCACGCCCCCGGGAGACGGGTTTCCGCTCCGGCGAAGGGCTTCGGCCGAGCGGACGGTCGCTCGCGGCTCCCGGGGCTTCGAGCGGTCGGACGCGACGGCGACCCGGGGGTGTGCACCGATCGGCCGGTGCCGCCGACCCGCTCGACCGGGGTGCGGACAGCCGTCAGGAGGGCGGCCGTTCAGCGATCGCCGGCGGAGGTGAGGTCACCGCGCCGCGGGGCGGCGAAGCGGTCGAGGTCACTGCGGTTCATGCCGGTGAGGGCGTCGACCTCGGCGGTGTCGAGGGCGCCGCAGTCGATGCCGCGCAACAGGTAGGAGCTGAGGGCCTTGGCGGTGGCGGGCTCGTCCATGACGTCGCCGCCGGTGTGGTTGGCGTACGCGGAGAGGCGCTTGGCAGCGGCCTCGAAGCCCTCTCGGTAGAAGGCGAAGACGGCGGCGTAGCGGGTGGGGATGTGGCCCGGGTGCATGTCCCAGCCCTGGTAGTAGGCGCGGGCGAGGGCTCGACGGGTCAGGCCGTAGTGGAGGCGCCAGGCCTCGTGGACGTGCGGGGTGGTGCCGACGGGCAGGACGTTGGTGGAGCCGTCGGAGACGCGGACGCCGGTGCCCGCGGCGGCCACCTGCATGATGGCCTTGGCGTGGTCGGCAGCCGGGTGGTCACTGGCCTGGTAGGCGGCGGAGACGCCGAGGCAGGCGCTGTAGTCGAAGGTTCCGTAGTGCAGTCCGGTGGCACGGCCCTCGGCGGCGCCGATCATGCGGGCCACCGCGGCGGTGCCGTCGGCGGCCAGGATGGCCTGGCTGGTCTCGATCTGGATCTCGAAGCCGAGGCGGCCCGCATCGAGGCCGTGGGCCTTCTCGAAGGCCTCCAGGAGGCGGACGAAGGCGGTGACCTGCTCCGGGAAGGTGACCTTGGGGAGGGTGAGGACGAGCCCGTCGGGGAGGCCTCCGTGCTCCAGGAGGCCGGTGAGGAAGACGTCGGTGGTGCGGATGCCGCGGTCTCGGACGGCGGACTCCATGCACTTCATCCGGATGCCCATGTACGGGGCGGCGGTGCCCCCGGCGTACGCCTCGGAGATCAGGCGGGCGGCGCGGGCGGCGTCCTGGTCCTCGTCCCGGCCGGCGTAGCCGTCCTCGAAGTCGACCCGGAGGTCTTCGATCGGCTCGCGCTCCAGCTTGGCGCGGACGCGCCCGTAGACGTCCTCGGCGAGGGACTCGGAGAGGCCGAGGGCCGCGGCGAAGGAGGCCGGGTCGGGGGCGTGCTCGTCGAGGGCGGCGAGGGCTTGGTCACCCCAGGAGCGAACGGTCCCGGCATCGAAGGCATTGCCGGGGACGTAGACGGTGTGGACGGGCTGACGGGTGCCGGGGTCTCCCGGGTAGCGGCGGTCGAGTTCCGCGTCCACCGCTGCGAGGGAGGCGCTGATGTCCTCGCTGACCGCGCCCGCGAGGCTCGTCGACACCTTCTCCTGCTGACCCATCCTGCGTCCTCCTCTTTTCCGCTACACGGAATCAACAATCCGTATGGCGAAGTTAACGGGCTGCCGGGACTTCAGTCAATGGTTGTCCGAAACGACCGGGGGCCGGGGCGCCGCGGGGGGGGCGGCGCGCCCCCCGCCCCCCCCCACCCCCGCGGCACCCCGC
>NZ_JBHYMK010000052.1:0-57727 GCF_042743065.1 Streptomyces sp. NPDC058872 | reverse complement strand
GCCGCCTCGACGGCGGTGCGCACGACCTGGGCGCGCTCGGCGTCGGTGAGGGTCTGGTACTCGCCGAGGGAACCGTTCGGGACGACGCCGTCGCAACCGTTGGCGATCAGCCAGGCGACGTGCTCCGCGTAGGCGTCGTGGTCGACGGAGAGGTCTTCGCGGAAGGGGAGGGTGGTGGCGACCATGATGCCGCGCCAGGGACGGTCGGTGTTCCAGGTGGTGGTCACGTCAACGACCTTTCTATAGTGTGTGACATTTTACAGAAGGGGAAAGAAGAGGAAAGAAGAAGGGAGGGCCGCGCGGGCGCCCCGTCGGCCCGGTGCACTTCGAAGGGGGCTCCCCGCCCGTCCGGAGGGCCGGGGCCTGCGGCGTCCGGTGCACGAGCGCGGTGCGGCGGATCGCCCGCGGGCCGTACGCGCTCGGGCGGCTCGGCGCAGGCGCCGGATGTCAGACGTCGGACACCGCAGGCCGGAAGGCTCCTTCACCACACGCCTAGGAGGCTTCGGGAGAGGCGTCCTCCCGATCGGTCGCCCCGTCGAGTGCGGCAAGCGTGGAGAGTCGGACCGGCGCGGCGAGCGGGCGGCGTTCCAGGGGCGGTTCGGCGCCGTCGCGCGCCGCGAGGCAGGCGACCGCCGTGCCGCACATCCGCCCCTGGCACCAGCCCATGCCGGCCCGGGTGAGGAGCTTGACGGTCCGCGCGTCCCCCGCGCCGAGTTCGGTGACCGCTTCCCGGACGCGTCCTGCGGAGACTTCCTCGCAACGGCACACGTCCGTGCCGTCGGTGAGCCAGCCGGTCCAACCGGGGCCGGGGGCGTGTGCCGCGGCCATCAGGTCGGCAAAGGTGCGCATCCGGTCCCGACGGCGGCGGAGTTCCGCGATCCGCCCCCCGACCGGGCGGCGGCCGAGGAGCCGCACGGCAATGGCCCGTCCCGCCAACTCGCCTTCTGTGCGCGCGAGTTCCGCACCTCCCACCCCTCCCGCCTCACCGGCCGCCCACAGTCCGGACACCGAGGACTCCTGAAGGGCGTCCAGTACGAGGCCCCGCGTTCCGTCGGGCAGCGGCCGGGTGGCGCAACCGACGGTCGTGGCCAGCTCGATCTGGGGCACGAGACCGTGGCCGACGGCCAGGGCGTCGCACGCGATCCGGCGCCCGGTTCCGGGCACGGGACGCCAGTCGGCGTCCAGGCGGGTGACGGTGACGCCCTCCACCCGATCGGTGCCGTGCACTTCGGTGACGGCACTGCGCAGCCGGACTCCCACCCGGTGGCGGAGCAGCGCGGCGCCGTGCAGCAGGGCCTCGGCCGCCTTGCCCGGGTTGCTCAGCAGCACCCGGGGGCTGCGGGCGTAGCGCAGATAGCCGGCGGCCTCGACCACGGCCGGCACCCGCGCCCCCGCCGCGGCGAGCGAGGAGGCGACGGCGAGCAGCAGCGGACCGCTGCCCGCCACGACGACCCGGTGACCCGGGAGGACGAGTCCGGACTTGAGCATGGCCTGCGCCCCTCCGGCACCCACGACTCCCGGCAGGGTCCAACCCGGGAAGGGAAGTTGGCGCTCGTACGCGCCGGTGGCGAGGAGCAGTGCACGTGCCCGGATCCGAACGGGCCGCTCGCCGTTCCCGTCGGCCCCGGTGACCGCGTGCACCGTCCAACTGCCGTCCTGTTCACGGACCGTGGACCACACGTGATGGCCGGCCAGATGGGCGGCGTCGCTTCCGTGGAGACGCCGACGGAGGTCGGAGTAGGCGGACCAGTCGTGGTGCAGCGCCTCCGGGCGCACCGCTCCCAGTGCGGGTGCGGGGTGGCGGTAGAACTGTCCGCCGGTCTGGGTGGACGTGTCCAGGAGGGCGACGGAGAGGCCGAGTTCGGAGGCGGTGACGGCCCCGGCGAGTCCGGCGGGTCCGGCACCCACGACCGCGAGATCGTACTCCTGGCGCTGCGCACCGGGTTCAGACGGCAAGACGGTCACGGCCGTTCCCCTCCTGTGTGGTGATCGTGTCGCCGGGGCTGGCCGGGACCAGGCAGGCGCGCCGGTTGGGTTCGCCGTTGACGGTGGCGAGGCAGTCGTAGCACTGCCCGATGCCGCAGAACGCGCCGCGCGGCCGGCCGCCGTCCCGGGTGGTGCGCCAGGCGAGGATGCCGGCGCCCCAGAGGGCGGCGGCGACGGTCTGCCCCGGCAGGGCGGTAACGCGGCGACCGTCGAAGGTGATGTCGAACGGCGGATCGGGCTGCGCGCCGACGAGCTCGGCGGGGGTGCGGGCCACGGGCCCTCCTCTCGGGACGGTGACGATGGCGTGCGGAGCGGGTTCAGACCGCCCGCTCGGTGAACCGCTCCGGCCGGAACGGATGGATGTCGAGGGGTGGTTGGGCGCCGGTCAAGCACGCCGCGACGATCCGTCCGGTCACCGGGGCGAGTCCGACGCCCGCCCCCTCGTGACCGCAGGCGTGCAGCAGGCCGGGGGCGCGCGGATCGGGTCCGATCGCGGGCAGGTGGTCCGGCAGGTACGGGCGGAAGCCGAGGTAGGTGCGGATGACCCGCACGGCGCCGAGGGCCGGGAACAGGGCGGTGGCCCCGAGGGCGAGGCGGCGCAGGACCTCGGTGGAGAGCGTGCGGTCGAAGCCGACCCGCTCCCGGCTCGCGCCGATCAGGACCGGACCCGCCGGAGTGCCCTCGACGACCGCCGAGGTCTGGAGAGCGGCGGAGCCACTGGCGACGTCCGACACGTAGTCCGCGGCGTACACCTTGTGCCGCACGACGCGCGGCAGCGGCTCGGTCACGAGGACGAAACCCCTGCGGGGCATGACGGGGAGCCGTACGCCCGCGAGTTCGGCGATCGCACCGCCCCAGGTACCGGCGGCGTTGACCACGTACGGAGCGTGGATCTCACCGGCCGGGGTCCGCACGCCGCGCACCCGTCCGGACGAGTCGGTGAGCAGGCCGGTGACCTCCTCGCCCAACCTCAGCCGGATCCGATCGCGTTCTGCGCGCAGCAGACGGGCGGCGGCGTGGGCGGGCATCACCTGGGCGTCCTGCGGGTAGTGGATGCCGCCTGCCAGACCGGGGGCGAGGTGGGGCTCCAGATCGTGGAGCCGGTCCGCCGGGACTTCCCGGGTGGTGACGCCCGCCTTCTCCTGGCGCGCCGCGAAGTCCCGCAGCGCCCGCATTCCGGGCTCGTCCGAGGCGACCACGAGGCCGCCCTTGCCCTCGTACTCGATCTGCGGCGGGAGCCGTTCGGCGAGTTCGCGCCACAAGGCGGTGGCGACCTGGGCGAGTTCGAGCTCGGGCCCCGGCTCCTTGTCGGAGACCAGGAGGTTTCCCTCACCCGCTCCCGTCGTGCCGCCGGCGACGGAACCCCGGTCGACGACGGTGACGGAGAGTCCGGTTCGGGCGGCGTAATGGGCGCAGGCCGCGCCGACCACGCCGGCGCCGACGACGATGACATCGGTGGTGTTTCTCGTGGGCACGTCAGTAATATTTCACATTGCACTCACGTTGCCAAGACCTCTCACACCCCTCCTTCGAGGAGCATCACAGCGCAACCTCGGAGGTCCCACCACCCTCCGGACACGGATGAGTAACGGAGCCCCCCACGCCTTGTCAGTGCAATTTCACATTACTATGTTACCGGTCACATTCCAGCCGACGCCGGCTGTCCGACTGCTGCACCCCGGAGTGACCACCCATGAACAAGCGCACCCACACCCTGGCCATCGCCCTGGTGACGGCCCTCGCCCTCGGCGCGACGGGCTGTTCCGACGGGCAGAAGACCGCCGGGAACCCCGAGCAGAAGAACCCGGCCACCTCCACCAACGGCACGGTCGTCGGCGGCACCCCCCAGAAGGGCGGCACCCTGACCGTCCTGTCCAACCAGGACTTCAGCCACCTCGATCCGGCCCGCAACTGGGTGATGGGCGACATGGACTTCGGCACCCGACTGCTCTACCGCACCCTGCTCACCTACAAGGCGGAGCCGGGCGCACAGGGCGGGGAGCTGATGCCCGACCTCGCCGAGGACCTCGGCACCTCCTCCAACGGGGCCAAGACCTGGACCTTCCGCCTCAAGCCGGGCCTGAAGTACGAGGACGGATCTCCCGTCACCGCCCAGGACGTCAAGTACAACGTGGAGCGGTCCTTCTCCCCCGACCTGCCCGGCGGCCCCGACTACGCGGCCCGCTACCTCGTCGGCGCCGAGGGGTACCAGGGGCCGGCGAAGGGCAAGCACCTCGACTCCGTGAAGACGCCCGACGACCGCACGATCGTCTTCGAACTCCGCAAGCCGTTCGCCGAGTTCCCCTACGCGACCGTGCTCCCCACCTTCGCGCCCGTCCCCAAGTCCCAGGACAAGGGCCCCCAGTACGACAACCGGCCCTTCTCCTCCGGTCCGTACAAGATCGAATCGTACGCCCGCGACAAGAAGCTCGTCCTCGTCCGCAACACCCACTGGGACCCGAAGAGCGACGCCGTGCGCAAGGCGTACCCCGACCGGATCGTCGTCGTCATGGGCCTCAAGGCCAATCAGATCGACGACCGGCTCATCTCGTCCAGCGGCACCGACGCCTCCTCCGTCGCCTGGACCAAGCTCCGCCCCGAATCGACCCCCAAGGTCCTCACCAAGCCCGAGGTGAAGGCGCGGCTCCTCGCCGAGTCCACCAGCTGCACCGAAATGGTGCAGATGCACACCGGGCGCGCCCCCTTCGACGACGTCCGGGTCCGCAAGGCCGTGCAGTACGCCCTGGACCGCGAAGCCGTCCTCACCGCCTCCGGCGGCCCCGCGCTCAACGACCCGGCGACCGCGCTCATGCCGGGCTCCCTCTTCGGCGGCAAGCAGCCCGACACCCTCGGGATCCCGCTCACCGGTGACGTGGAGAAGGCCAAGCAGCTCCTGGAGGAAGCGGGCAGGGCCGACGGCTTCTCGACCAGCATCACCGTCTCCAACGGCGACAAGTCGGTCGGCGAGGCCATCCAGCAGTCCCTGGGACGGGCCGGGATCAAGGTCACCATCGAGACCGTCGACCCCTCCGCCTTCTACGACACCATCGGCGACACCAAGAACCGCACGGACCTCGTCTACAGCGGCTGGTGCCCCGACTTCCCCTCCGGCTCGACCTTCCTCCCCTTCGTCTTCGACGGCCGCTACATCAAGGAGAAGGGCAACTCCGGCAACCACTCGCTCTTCCGCGACGAGGAGACCATGCAGCGGATGGACGCCATCGCCGCGATGACCGACGGCTCCCAGGCGAACAAGGCCTGGCAGGAACTGGACGGGGAGATCCTCGCGAAGGCCCCGACCATGCCCGTCGTGATCGAGCGCCAGCCCCTGCTGCTCGGCACCAACGTCGCCGGCGCCTTCGGCCACACCTCCTTCGGCGGTCAGGTCGACTACGCCACGATCGGCCTCAAGGACCCGACCAAGAGCCAGGGCTGAGGCCGACGGACCGAAGGAAGCCCACACCCCATGACCACCACCTCGACCTCCCCTCCCGCCCGGGCGGGGAGCGGTCCCTGGCAGCTCGTCCGGACCGAGCTGCGCCGCCGCACATCCGTGAAGCTCTCGCTCGCCGTGGTCGCCCTCTTCGTGTTGATGACCGTCGCCGCCCCGCTGATCAGCGCGCTGGGCGGCTGGGGACCCGAGGAGTTCGACAAGAGTGCCGTCGACCCCTATCTGGGCGGCCAACCCATCGGAGCGCTCGGCGGCGTCTCGGCGGAGCACTGGCTCGGCGTCGAACCCGTCACCGGCCGCGACCTGTTCGCCCGAGTCGTGCACGGCGCCCAGGTCTCCCTCCTCATCGCCTTCGCGGCGACGGCGATCGTGGTCGCCGTCGGCACGGCGGCCGGCATCGCCGCCGGCTACTTCGGCGGTCGCACCGACACCGTGCTCTCCCGGCTGATGGACCTCACCATGTCCTTCCCCTCCCTCATCTTCATGATCGCGATGATGTCGGTGGCCCGGGACGTCAACCGCATCGTGCTCATGACCGCCGTCATCGGCCTCTTCGGCTGGCCCGGCATCGCCCGGGTCGTCCGCGGTCAGACCCTGTCCCTCAAGCACCGCGAGTACGTCGACGCCGCCCGGGTCGGCGGTTCGGGTCCCTGGCGGATCCTCGCCCGTGACGTCCTCCCGGGGGTCGCCGGGCCGGTCATCGCCTACACGACGCTGATCATCCCGGGGATGATCGCGACCGAAGCCGCCCTGAGCTACCTGGGCGTCGGCGTCCGCCCGCCCACCCCGTCCTGGGGCCAGATGATCGCCGAGAGCGTCTCCTACTACGACACGGACCCCATGTACTTCGCCGTCCCGAGCCTCTGCCTCTTCCTCACCGTGCTCGCGTTCACCCTCCTCGGGGACGCGCTGCGGGACGTCCTCGACCCGCGGGGGAGCAGCAGGTGATCCTCTACCTCGGACGTCGGCTCCTCGGCGTGCTCGGCGTCCTCCTCGCCGTCGCCGCCGTCACCTTCACCATCTTCTACGTCCTTCCCTCCGACCCCGCCGCCGCGGCCTGCGGCAAGGCCTGCAGCACCGAACGCCTGGAGGCGATCCGCGCCCACATGGGCCTGGACGCGCCGCTGTGGCGGCAGTTCACCGACTTCGTCACCGGCATCTTCACCGGCCGCACGATGGGCAGCGGCCAGTACGCCCTGCACTGCGACTTCCCGTGCCTGGGTTACTCGTACGAGAACAGCGAGGGCGTGTGGGACCTGCTCGTCGACCGGCTCCCGGTCTCCGCCTCCCTCGCCGTCGGGGCCGCCGCGATCTGGCTGCTGCTCGGGCTCTCCGCGGGCGTCACGGCCGCACTGCACAAGGACACGCTCACCGACCGGGCCCTGATGGTCGGCGCGGTGGCCGCCGCCTCGCTGCCCGTCTACTTCACCTCGGTGCTGCTGATCTACGGGTTGATCCGGGTCACCGGGCTCCTGCCCTACCCGCAGTACGTGCCCTTCGGCGACGATCCCGTCTCCTGGGCCACCAACCTGCTGCTCCCCTGGTTGGCGCTCGCCGTCCTCTACGCGGCCATGTACGCGCGCCAGAGCCGCAGTTCGATGATCGAGTCCATGGCGGAGCCGTACATCCGGACCGCGCGGGCCAAGGGGCTGCCGCGCCGCACGGTGGTCGTCAAGCACGGACTCCGTGCGGGCATGACGCCGATCCTGACCATCTTCGGCATGGACCTCGGCGGTCTGCTCGCCGGCGCCGTCATCACGGAGTCCATCTTCGGGCTCCCGGGCATCGGACGCCTCTTCTACGGCGCCCTGTCCACCGGCGACCAGCCCGTCATCCTCGGGGTCACCCTGCTCGCCGCCACCTTCATCGTCGTCGCCAACCTGGTCGTCGACCTGTTGTACGCCGTCGTCGACCCGCGAGTGAGGTACTGATGGCCGCACCCTCCCCCCTCTTGTCGGTACGGGACCTGACGGTCACCTTCCCCACCAAGCACGGCCCCGTCCGGGCGGTCGACTCGCTCTCCTTCGACGTGCACCAGGGGCGCACCCTCGGGATCGTCGGCGAGTCCGGCTCCGGGAAGTCGGTGACCTCCCTCGCCGTGATGGGCCTGCACACCGGCGCCGAGGTCACCGGTTCCGTCACCCTGGACGGGCGCGAACTGCTCGACCTGCCCGAGCCGGAGCTCAACAGGCTGCGCGGCCGGCGGATGGCCATGATCTTCCAGGACCCGCTGTCGAGCCTCCATCCGTACTACACCGTCGGGGAGCAGATCGCCGAGCACCACCGGGTCCACTTCGGTTCCCGTCGCGCGGCCGCCCGCGCACGGGCCGTGGAGGCGCTCGGCGAGGTCGGCATCCCGGAGCCGCGGCGCCGCGCCGGTGAGTATCCGCACCAGTTCTCCGGCGGGATGCGCCAACGCGTGATGATCGCGATGGCGCTCGCCTGCGAGCCGGACCTGCTGATCGCCGACGAGCCGACGACCGCGCTGGACGTCACCGTCCAGGCCCAGATCCTGGAGCTTCTCGCCCGCCTCCAGGAGGAGCGGGGGCTCGCGGTCGTGATGATCACCCACGATCTGGGGGTGGTGGCCCGGGTGGCCCACGACGTCCTGGTGATGTACGGCGGCCGGGCCGCCGAACACGCCCCCGTGGACTCGCTCTTCGCGACGCCCGCGCACCCCTACACCCGGGGGCTGCTCGACTCGCTGCCCCGGCTCGACGACCACGACGACGCACCGCTGCGGGCGATTCCCGGCAGCCCGCCGTCGCTCCTCGACCCCGCACCGGGCTGTGCGTTCGCCCCCCGCTGCACCCGGGCCGCAGCCGGTGCCCCGGAGGAACGGACCCGGTGCACGGACGAGCGCCCGCTGCTCGGCGGCCCGGACGGGCATCCGGTCGCCTGCCACTTCCCCGCGTACGAAGGCGTTCCCTCATGACCACGACCACCACGCCGCCGCTGCTGAGCGTGCGCGACCTCACCATGACCTTCCCGGGGCGCCGGTCCCGCTCGTCTCCCGTGCGGGCCGTCGACGGCGTGTCCTTCGACGTGGCCGCGGGCGAGACCCTGGGCCTGGTGGGCGAGTCCGGCTGTGGCAAGTCCACGACCGGACGGATGATCGTTCGACTCCTGGAACCCACGGCCGGCTCCGTCTCGTACGACGGGCGTGACATCAGCCACCTGTCCCAGCGGGAGCTGAAGCCGCTCCGCCGCGATCTGCAGATGGTCTTCCAGGACCCCCACTCCTCCCTCAACCCCCGCCAGACCGTGGCCAGGATCATCTCCGACCCCCTGCTCGTCCAAGGGGCATCGGTCGCCGAGGCCCGGCGGCGGGCCTCGGAGCTGATGGAGCTGGTCGGACTGATCCCGGAGCACATCGACCGCTACCCGCACGAGTTCTCGGGCGGTCAGGCCCAACGCATCGGCATCGCCCGCTCGCTGGCCACCGGTCCCCGCCTGGTCGTCGCGGACGAGCCCGTCTCCGCACTCGACGTCTCCGTCCAGGCCCAGATCGTGAACCTGATGGAGGGGTTGCAGCGGGAGCTCGGGCTCGCCTACCTCTTCATCGCGCACGACCTCTCGGTGGTGAAGCGGGTCTGCGACCGGGTCGCCGTGATGTACCTCGGCCGGATCGTGGAGATCGGCGTCAAGGAGCGGGTGTACACGGCACCGGCGCACCCCTACACGCGGGCGCTGCTCTCCGCCGTGCCGTTGCCCGACCCGGCGGCCGAGCGGGCCCGGGAGAGGATCACGCTGCTGGGCGACCCCCCGAGCCCTGCCGCCCCGCCCCCCGGGTGCACCTTCCACCCGCGGTGCCCCAAGGCCCGGGAGATCTGCCGCACCGAGGCCCCGCTGCTGCGGGTCGTCGCCGCCGGGGAGGCCCGCGAGGCGGCCTGCCACTTCCCCGAGGGCTCCTGACCACACGTCGATGCCCCGGTCCCCGGAACTCACCGCGCGGGACCGGGGCATCGGCCCGTGCTCAGCCGGAGCGGACCGCCGCGTACAGGGCCGTGGCGACGGCGAGGTCCTCCCAGGCCATGCCGACGCTCTTGAAGAAGCGCGGCCTGACGGTCGACGGGGTGCGGCGGCCGTGCACCAGATCGGCGAGGGTCCCCGTGACGTGGTCCGCTCCGATCGCGCCCTCGGCCATCGGGACGAGCAGGTCACCGGCCTCGCGGAGGGCGGCGGACCGGGCCTCCACGTACACCTCGGCGCGGGTGACCAAGGCGGTGTCGGTCTCGCGGGCCGATGCCTCGTGCGAGCCGACCGCGACGACGGCGGCACCGGAAGCGATCAGGGTGCCGTCGAAGAGGGGGGTGCGGGCCGTGGTGCAGCACACGACCAGGTCGGCCGCGGCGACCTCGTCGGGCGTACCGGTGCGGGAGGGCACGTCGAGGCTCCGCGCATAGCCGGCGAGGGCGCGCGCGGCGACCGGATTGCGGCCGACGACGACGGTTTCGGCGACCTCGCGCACGGCCCGGACGGCCTCCAGGTGGCCGTACGCCTGGGGTCCGGTACCGAAGAGCACCAGGCGCAGCGGCCGTCCGTCCGGTGTCAGGTGGCGCACGGCGAGCGCGGAGACCGCCGGGGTGCGCAGTTCGGTCAGGGCGGCGCCGTCGAGGAGGGCGAGGGGCTGGAGGGTGGTGCCGTCGAGGAGCAGGTACGAGCCGGTGATGCGGGGCAGGCCGACGGCCGGGTTGCCGGGGGCCACCCCGGCGATCTTCACTCCGGCGTGGGCGCCGAAGGCCGCCGGCATGAGGAGGAGTTCACCGGCCGGGACGGGTACGGCGCTGCGGGACGGGGCGGCCTCGGGGTCGAACCCGGCGCGCAGGGCGTCGGCGAGGACGTCGACGGCCGCCGCCGGGGACAGCAGGCGGCTCATGGTCGGGGCGTCGATCCGGAGCAGATCGGTCGGGCCGGTCACAGGAGGAATCCCGTTCCGAGGTCGTCGTGCGGATCCAGGACGAAGCTGTGGGTGCCGGTGCGGTGGGTGGCGCCGGTGACCTCGGTGACGCCTCCGGCCAACAGCCGACCGGTGAACCCGGTGTCGGCGACCGACTCGTGGGTGAGGGTGTCTCCGGGGCCGAGGCGCCCGTCCTCGCCGAGCAGGGCGAGCCGGGCGGAGGTGCCGGAACCGCAGGGCGAGCGGTCGATCTGTCCGTCGGCGAAGACGGTGACGTTGCGCTGGCGCGGGCCGGCGGCGGTGTCGGGGAGCTCCTCGTACAGGATGACGCCGTAGACGTCGTGTTCCGGGAAGGCCGCACGGACCTCCCGTCCGACCCGGACGAGGGCCGGCAGGGAGGTCCGGGTGGTGTCGAGGCCCAGGGCGCGGGCGGGGAGGGAGGCGTAGCAGGCGCCGGAGTCGGCGAGGTCGACCTCGGTGGTGCCGAGGGACGTGGTCGTGGGGACCTTGCGGGCGAGGACGCGGGTCGGAACGTTGCGGAAGGTGACCCCGGTGGTGCGCCCGGAGGCCCGGTGGACGGTGGCGGTGACCCGCCCCGAGGGGACGTCGATGCGCACGGGGACGTCACCGTCGTCGGGCGCCGCCACGCGTCCGGTGTCGACGGCCCAGGCGCCGAGCGCCATCGTGCCGTGGCCGCAGGCGGTGGAGTAGCCGTCCTTGTGCCAGAACAGGACGCCGAAGTGGGCGCCGTCGTCGTCGGGCGGCACGACGAAGCCGCCGTACATGCCGGAGTGGCCGCGCGGCTCCTGCACCAGGAGGCGGCGCAGTTGATCGAGGGGGCCGAGACGGGGCGCGAGGGCGCGGCGCTCCGCCACGGTGTCGCCGGGGACCGCGGGCAGGCCCTCGTCGACGATCCTGAAGGGCTCGCCTGCGGTGTGGTAGTCGGTGGTGCGGACGGGGTGCGGGGTGGTGCTCACGACGTACGGCCTCCGGGCGGAGAGTGACGGGCATGCGGGTGCCGGGCCGGTCCCTCCCCCGTGGAGGGACCGGCCCGGCGGAACGGGACGGTCAGCTGCGGAGGGGGCCCTCGCAGCGGTAGCTCGACGTGCCCGCGACCTTGGTGGACCAGATGTCGATGGGTCCGAAGCTGCAGTTCATGTCGGCGAGGTTGTTCGAGGCGGCGCCGGCCCGGTCGAGGATGAAGTAGTCGACGGTCTCGGACATGTCCTTGAAGTTCTGGTCCTCACTGGCCCAGTCGGACAGGTTGGCGGTGATCCGGCCGGTGCAGATGAAGCGGCGCTTGCCGGCGTCGCCGTTCTCCACGCAGTCGGGGGTGTTGTAGGTGGCGGTGGCGAAGGAGGACTTCACGGACGCGAGCGCCGCGTCCCGGAGCTGTCCGTTGGGGGTGTAGGTGGTGTCGGGCACGTACAGCTGGTCGACCTTGGCGATCTGTGCGTCGAGGAAGCGGTCGTAGGCGCGCTGGACGTCGGTGTCGGAGCCGAGCCGGTCGCGCCACGCGTCGTACCCGGCCACGTCGTCGGCCCGCAGGTGGGTGTACATCTCGCGGAGCAGGGAGGGCCTCTCGGTCCACAGGAACTCGAAGAAGGTGCCGGCGTAGCTGTAGAAGCGGAACCCGTCGCCGTCGTAGGTGGCGTTGAGGATCTGGCGGACGTTCATGCGGGGGCCGCCGCCGGCGGTGTCGTTGATGATGCTCTTGACGAGGGACTTCCGGACGGCGATGCCGTCGTCGCGGGTGGCCCCGTCGAAGAACTCGGCGGTGCCCTCGTCCATGGCGGTGGTGCGGTCGCCCTGGTACCAGGGGCCCTCGCCGAAGAAGCCGGGGACGGCGAAGCGGCCGTTCAGGTAGTGGGTGTACTCGTGGCGGAAGAGCTCTTCGAGGGTGAGGGAGGAGTCCTGCGGGACGCGCCGCTGGTAGGTGTAGAAGGTGGCGCCGCGCTCGATGTAGATGCCGCCGTTGTTGGTTCCCATGCCGGTGAGGACGGGGTGGTAGTTCTCGTAGTCCGCGCGGGAGGCGTAGAGCACGATGTTCAGGGTGGTGTTGTCGTCCCCGGCGAGCGGCTGGTCGGTGCCGAGGACGCGGTGGTACTGCGCCTTGACCTGCTTGCTCGCGTAGTAGAGCTGGTCGACGGTGGCCCGGTCGAGTGCGGTGCGGACCTTGATGGCCCCGTTGTCGTAGGTGTAGGTGTACGGGAAGAGCTGCTTCTCGATGTCCTCCTTGCACACGCCGTACGGCTCGCAGGCCTCGTAGTAGTTGAGCCACGAGACGACCTTCGCCCACTGCTCGCTGCCCTGCCCGAAGGAGGCGACGGTGGTGTCGAGCATGCCGCCGAGGTCCGCGACGACGCCGTCCCGGAGGCCGTCGACCTGGCCGAAGCGGCCGTATTCGCCGATGGCGTCGCGGGCGACCCAGCTGTTGGCGGCGCCCTTCAGGTGGCCGTACCCGGCGAAGGCCTTGAAGGTCGCGCGGTACGCCGGGTCGGCGGCGACCGCCGTGTGGAAGGCGGCGTCCTGGTTGCCGGGGTAGATGCCGAGGTAGTTGACCGAGAGCCCGGCGAGCGCGGCGCCCGCCCAGGCCGGGTCGAGGTGGGTGGTGGTGTGGGACGGGTCCATGGTGGCCAGGACCTTCTTGATCAAGCCGAGTTGGTGCTGGCGCAGTCCGGGGGCGCTCGCCGCGTAGAGCGCTTCGCGCAGGGTGTTCGCGTTGCTCTTCGTGACGTCGAAGGTGCGGGCGGCGGCACCGAAGTCGGCGACGGCCCGGCGGACCGCGTCCACCGTGGGGGCGTCGGTGGTGTCGATCTCGTCGCGTGAGAAGTCGTGGTACGCAACGGCGTGCAGATAGGTGAACATCTCCTCCAGGTGGGAGGAGTTCCGCCCGTCGTGCGAGGCGGCCAGGCTCGATATGCGGCGGGCGACGGCCTGTACGTGGGCGTCGGACATGACCGGCGCGAGCCGGGCGTCCCAGGTCCAGATCAGGCCGGACAGACAGCCGTCGGCGGTGACGGCCGGATCTGCGAGGAAGTCGGCGAACCGCTCGGGGGCGAGGCCGGTGATGCCGTCGAGCGTGCAGGGGACACCGGTGGTGGTGACGGTGACCGCGAGGGTGCGGGCGGTGGTGCGGGCCGGGGCCCGGCCGGGGACGCGGCCCGTGGCGAGCCCGCCCGGCGCGGGAGCGGATCCGAAGGTGGCGCGCGGGGCGGAGGCGCGGTGTTCGACCTCGTCGAAGGGGTGGGCGCCCGGCTTCGCCTGCGGGGCCGGCGCACCGGGCACTGCGGCGGGGGTCGTGACCGGCGCGGTCCGGGCGTCCGCACCCGCTGGGGAAGCACCCGCCTGCCCGGCGGAGGACACGAGGGTGACGGCGATGGCGGAGGAGAGCAGGGACGAGCGCACACGTCTGGTGAGGGACAACGGAACTCCTGCTGATGGGGGGTGGGTGTGGGGATGGGTGGGCGAACTGGTCGGGTTCGCACGGCGTATGACGGGCGTTCATCAAGCCGTGCGCGGTGTAACATAGTAATGTGAAATTGCACTGACAAGCCCCCGGGCGCCCTCAGTTCCCGTGACCCATCGGCAGGCACCGCAGCGCCTCCCCTTGCCCGCACGACGCGGGGCCCGGGCGGTTGGCCCGGGCCCCGCGTTCCCTCACGCCTGCGGTGTGCCCCGTGGGGAAGGGGCAACGCCCTCGCCCCGGGATCGGCCTCCCGCTGCGGCCATCAGGGCTTCCCTGTCGACGAGCTTGACGCGGGGTCGCCCTTGGAGATCGCCCTCGGCGCGCTCGGCGGCGTCGATCGCCCGCCAACCCTCGAGGTCGACCCCGCGCGTGGGAGCGTCGTCCGTCGCGCCCCCGCCGACGGGGGCCGCGAGCAGTCCGGCTTCGAAGTCGTCGAGGAGCGCGGACACGGTCTCCTGGGCACAGGACTTGTTGGTGCCGATGAATCCCGAGGCACCGCGCTTGATCCAGCCCGCCACGTACACGCCCGGCTTCACCCGCCCCCGCTGGTGGGGCACGGTGCCGGTGGCCCCGTCGAACGGGAGTCCCGGCACGGGGCGTGCCCGGTAGCCGATCGCCCGCAGGACGAGCGAGGCCTCGATCGTCTCGGTCGCCCCCGGGCTCTCCGCGGTCCGGGGGGTGCCGCCGTCGGGGTCGGACGTCTCCCGCGCCGATCCGCCGTACGGGGGCGTGCTCCGCTCCACGACCACTCCCGTCACCCGGTCGCCGCCGACGATCCGAACCGGACGCGTCCGGAAGCGCAGGACGATGCGGCGCCGCCCCGGCACCGGGGTTCGGGCGGCGAGTCGGGCGAGCACCTCGGTCTTGGGGGTGGCGTCCGCCGGAACGTCCGCCGGCCACTCCTCGACCAGGACGTCCACATCGTCGAGGGAGGCGAGCGCGAGCAGTTCCGGGAGGGTGAACGCGGCCTCGGCCGGTCCGCGGCGCCCGAGGAGGACGACCTCGCGGATGCGGCTCGTGCGCAGCGCGGCCAACGCCGGGTCGGAGACGTCGGTACGGGCCAGGGATTCGGGGTCGGCGGTCAGCACCCGCGCCACGTCCAGCGCCACGTTGCCGTTGCCGATGACGACCGCCCGCTCACCGTCCAGCGCGTAGCGGGCGCCGCTGTGGTCGGGGTGACCGTTGTACCAGGCCACGAAGTCGGTGGCGGAGGCGCTGCCGGGCAGCCCTTCACCCTCGATGCCGAGCGGGCGGTCCGTGGCGGCGCCCACGGCGTAGAGCACGGCGTGGTGGGTGCGGACCAGGTCGGCGTGGTGGAGGTCCCGCCCGACCTCCGTGTCGAGTCGGTACGAGAAGCCGGGCTGGCCCTCGACGGCCCGGAAGAGCCGGGCGACCTGCTTGGTGTCCTGGTGGTCGGGCGCGACCCCCGCCCGCGCCAAGCCGTGGGGCGTGGGCAGCCGGTCGTAAACGGTGACGGTCACCCCGGGGTGCCGGAGCAGTTCATCGGCGGCGAACAGTCCGGCCGGCCCCGCACCGACGACGGCCACCCGCAACTCGGATCCCGAGAGGCGGCGTGGGGCGGGGACGAGGGCCATCGGGGTGCGGTCCCCGTGCGGGTGGGCTTCGTAGTAGGCGCGGTTGAGGTCGAGGAAGGGAAGCTCCGCTTCGGTGAGTCGGGTGTGCGGTTTGAGCGCGTCCACCGGACAGGCCGTCGTGCAGGCGCCGCAGTCGACGCAGGTGCGCGGATCGACGTACAGCATCTCGGTCTGCCCGAAGCCCGGTTCGCCGGGGGCGGGATGGATGCAGTTGACCGGACAGGCCAGCACGCAGGAGGCGTCGGCGCAGCACGAGCGGGTGACGACGTAGGTCATGGTTCTCCGTTCACGAGACCGGCGGGACGGCGCTCGTCAGGCGGCGTACGGGGCGGGTTCGCCGCGGTGACGGGACGGGCGGCCGTCGATGCGCAGCACCTTCCACACCTGCCGGGAGGTCTTGTTCATCAGGCCGATGTCCTCGGCGAGCATCCGCACGTCGGAGAAGAGGTCGCGCAGCATCTTCCGGCCGTCGGGGGACTTCCAGAAGATGTCCTTGATGACCCAGTGGGGCACCCCGATCGTCTCGGCGGTCTTCCGGTCGGGGACCATGATGACGTCCCCGAGCACCCGCATGATGACCGGGAAGGCCACGGACAACGCCCCCCTGCGCACCCTGCCGTAGCCCGGAACCTTGACGCGCAGGAACTCGTGGGCGAAGGAGATGTGACGGGCCTCTTCGGCGACGTGGATCTGCATCATCCGGCGCATCAACGGGTGGACGTCCTCGCCACCGCGCAGGATCGCCTTCTGGAGGTGGTCGACGGGCTCCTCGCCGGCGAGGACGCCGGTGAAGAACGATTCGGGAACCAGCGAGCCCGCGAGCGGGAGGAAACGGCTGAGGACGCGGAAGGAACGGCGGCCCCCGGGCACGTCGGCGCCCGCGCGGTTCACGAACTCCTGGAACATCTGGGTGTGGTGGCACTCCTCGGTGACCTCGTGGGTGAGGTAGCGGAACTCGGGGTTCTGGTTGCCGAGGGCGAAGAGGTAGTCCATCACCCCGCGGATGAGGACGTTCTCGAACTGCATGCCGACCTTGACGATGTTGGCGTACCGCCACAGCCCGATCCTGGTGCGCACCTCCAACGCCTGTTCCCGGTACCAGGGGTGACCGCCGAGCGGGTCGGCGGCGGGGAGCACCCAGCGGGGGTCGGCAGGATCGATCGCGAAGTCGGGGTGGTCCCAGTCGATGTCGGCGAAAGCGTCGAAGTGGATGCGCACCGATGCCTCGGACAGGGTCCGGAGCCTCTCGTGGTAGTCCTGCACGCTGGTCATCTTCGTCCTCGGTTTCTCGCGGTCGGCCGTCCGGGCGGACGGCCGAAGCGGCTTCAGACAGCCGTGGTCCGGTCCTGTGGGGGCGCGGACCGCCCGTGGGGGGCCGCGCGGTCGAAGCGGAGAGCGGGGTCCGCAACCGGGGAGCGCCGCAGGGCGCGACGGTCGCGGTAGTAGTTGTTCCGGATGCGCCACGGGTCACGGGTGCCCTGGCGCGGCATGACGGCGTCGCCCCGCGCGATGTAACCGGACGTCAGGGACTCGCCCATGACGGAGGTCTGGGAGCGGTCGCCCTCGGTCGCGACGGGGGTGACGGCGGTGAGGCCGTGCCGGTCCATGTGGTCGATGAGCCGGCTGATGTAGGCGGCGGCGAGATCGGCCTTGAGCGTCCAGGAGGCGTTGGTGTAGCCGATGATCATCGCCAGGTTGGGAACGCCGTCCAGCATGACGCCCTTGTAGAGGAGGCGGTCGCGGGTGACGACGGGGGTTCCGTCGACGGTGAGTTCCATGCCGCCGGCGAGCTGCATGCGCAGGCCCGTCGCGGTGACCACGATGTCGGCCGGGATCTCTTCGCCGGACCCGACCGTGACGCCGGTCTCGGTGAACGTCTCGATGTGGTCGGTGACCACGGAGGCCTTCCCGTTCCTGAGGGTCGTGAAGAGGTCGCCGCCGGGCACGACGCACAGTCGCTGGTCCCAGGGCTTGTACGACGGGGTGAAGTGGCGCATGTCGACATCGCCGCCGAGCCGCGCCCGGACCGCGCCGAGCAGCACCCTGCGCATCAGGCGGGGGGCCTTGCGGCACAGGGCGTACAGGCCGCGCTGCATCGCGATGTTGCGGGCGCGTCCGAGGCGGTGGACGACCCCGGCCGGAACGCGCAGCTTGCGCAGGAGCACCGAGAGGGGGTCGTTCGCGGGGAGCGCCATGACGTACGTGGGAGACCGCTGGAGCATGGTCACGTGCGCGGCTTCGGGGGCCATCGCGGGAACGAGGGTGATGGCGGTGGCACCGCTGCCGATGACCACCACGCGCTTGCCGGTGTGGTCGAGGTCCCGGGGCCAGTGCTGCGGGTGGACCAGGGTTCCCCGGAAGCGCTCCTCGCCGGGGAAGTGCGGTCGGTGGCCGCCGTCGTAGTCGTAGTAGCCGGTGGCCCCGACGAGGAACCGGGCCGTGAGGACGTGGGTCTCGCCGGTGGCTTCGTCGAGGGTCTCCACGGTCCAGCGGCCCTCGTCACCGGACCAGTCGGCCCGCACGGCCCGGCGGCCGAAGCGGATGTGGTCGGTGACGCCGTGCTCCTGCGCGGTCTCCCGGATGTAGCGGCGGATGTCCGTGCCGTCGGCGAGGACCTGGGTGCCGTGCCAGGCGCGGAAGCCGTAGCCGAAGGTGTACATGTCCGAGTCGGAGCGGATGCCGGGGTAGCGGAACAGGTCCCAGGTGCCGCCGATTCCGGAACGCCGCTCGATGATCTCGTACGTGGTCCCGGGGTTTCCGGCGCGCAGGTGACAGGCGGCGCTGATCCCGGACAGCCCCGCTCCGATGATCAGCACGTCGACGTGCCGGTTCTCCATGTCCATCCCCTCTACGGCCGGTCGTGGCGGTGCGCATTGTCCCCCAGGGGCCAATCCCGGGATCGGAATTTACCTGTATCACCGCGTCCAAGATACCGACGGTAACGTGACCTGCACCACCCCCGTGACCCCACCTCCTCCGCTGCGCGGGTACGATCCACGCCGTGGCCGAGGAGAGAGACGCACCAGAAGACCGGCGCCCTGACGGCCGCGACACCCGCTGGACCGGCCACCGCGCCGAACGTCGCGACCAGGTGCTCACTGCGGCCCTCTCCGTCATCGGCCGCGAGGGCACCACCGTCAGCGTGGCCGCGATCGGCGCCGAAGCCGGGATGCCGCGCTCCGTCGTCTACCGGATCTTCCGCAGCCGCGAGGACCTCGACGAACAGATCCGCACGCGCATCACCGCCGACCTGATGGCCTCGCTGTCCCCCGCCCTCGACCCGAAGGGCACGGTCAGGGAAGCGATCGAGCACGCCGCTGCCACCTACGTCGGTTGGGTGGCGCAGCACCCGCACCTCCACCAGTTCCTCGCCACCGGCTCACACGCGGCAGCGGGGACCCGCACCGCCGTCGCCCTCCACCTGGCAGGGGTCCTGGACGCCTACGGCCGACAGCTGCTCGGCGACGGACGCACCCCTGCGGGCTTCACCCGCAACCTGGCCTTCGGCATGGTCGGCCTGGTCGACGGGGTGGTGAACCAGTGGGCGGCGCACCCCGAGTCGAGGAGCTCCCTCGACGAACTGACCCGTTTCCTGAGCGACGCCCTGTGGGGCGTGCTCTCGAGCACCACCCCACGCATCGGAATCTCACTCGCCCCGGACCAACCGGCCGGGGCGGCCGTCGCGGAGCCGTTCCCGGCCCGGTGAGTGCGGGCGCCGCGTTCGCGCAGGCTTCCCCCGTTCGGCGACCGGTGGGCGCAGCACGCCCGGGGCACACGCCGTGCTCACCGGCCCCTTGGCGCAACGCCGATGGGCCCTTACCATGCCGAGGTTGGTGATCACCGCTGCTCCACCCGAGCACGGCGGCAGTACGGGGGAAGGCACAGTGAACCGATACAACCTGCCCGTGGGGCCCGCGGCCGCCCGCGGCCCCCGCTACCTCTTCCGCGACCCCTCCGGGCCCGCCCTGGTCGCCACGAGCCTGATCGCCACCTTGGGCCTCGTGGACGCCGCCATCGTCCTGACCGGTCCCGACGCACCCTGGCACGAGGATGGGGGGGGCCGTCCTCGGCGGCCTCCAGATCGCGGGCTGGATCTCGTTCCTGTTCTGGTTCCACCGCTGTCGCTGCAACGCCGAAGTGCTCGCACCCGGCACCCACAAGTACGCCCCGGGCTTCGCCCTCGGCGCGTGGATCATTCCGCTGGCCATGTGGTGGGTGCCGCGTCGCATCGCCCTTGACATCCGGCGCGCCGGCGGCGAGCCCCGCGACACCTGGTTGATCAACGCCTGGTGGTTCGTCTGGCTCTGCGACGGACCCGTTTCGGCCGCGGTCCACGTCCTGGTGCTCCACCACGCCGAGTACGACAACCCGGTGGACCGCGGCATCGGGGCCCTGTGCTCGATCCTGGCGATCGCGGTCATCCGCCGCATCACCTCCGGTCAGCCCGCAGGTCCCCTCCCCTATCTGAACATGACCTGAGCCGGCCCCCTACGGAGCCCCGCCCCCGACGCGCACCCCCGTGAAGGGCCACGCGGAAGGGCCGTCAGGGCCCGGCCACGCGCCCGTAGGACGCCGTGTCCCTGCACTGCGGGCATGGTGCAGTGAGCTGCCCGGGGCACGGTCCGGGGCACCCGGAACACCGCGTACGCTCGACCCGGACGACCGCGGAACGCACACGGGTAGGGAACGGAACATGGCTGAGGCGCCCGGACACGGCGAGGGGGCCGCTGAGGACGCGACGCGGACGGCGACCGTACGCCTGTTCATCGCGCTCGCCCCGCCCGACGACGCGAAGGACGAACTCGCGCAGGAACTGGGCCCCGCGTACGAGGCGCATCCCCGCATGCGGTGGAACCGGATCGAGGACTGGCACATCACCCTGGCGTTTCTCGGCGAACTTCCGGTCGAGACCGTTCCGCTCCTCCAGCCGCCACTGGCACGGATCGCGGCGGCCCGGGGCCCGGTGGAGTTGGAACTGCGGGGTGGCGGGCACTTCGACGCCCGGGTGCTGTGGAGCGGGATCGCCGGTGACCTCGACGGACTGCACGAGCTCGCCGGCACGGTCCGGGCCACCGTCAAGGACTGCGGCATTCCCTTCGAGGACAGGCCGTTGCGCCCCCATCTGACGCTCGCCAGGGCCCGCCGTGACGATCCGGACTCCGTGGTCACGGCGGCTGCCGGGCTCGCCGGCTTCACCGGCCGCCGGTGGTCGGCCGAGCGCCTCCACCTCGTCGGCAGCAATTACGGCCGCGGTCCGGGACCGATCCGTTACCGCGACATCGAGTCCTGGCCCTTCGCGCGGCATTAGCCGTGCGACGCCCCTCACGAGTACGCCCCCAGGGGGCGGGGCGAACAATTGCGTGGCCGTTCAGGGCCGTCTTCCACGATCATGACCACATGGATGATCGACCCACGCGCTGGAGCCGAGCGACCCTGTACCCCGACATGTGGGCCGACCCGGGCGAAGACCCGCGCGAGAACGGGGACGACCGCCCGGAGGGCGAGCTCGCGACCCTGCTGGACTTCCTCTCGGGATACCGCATGACCCTGCGGATGAAGTGCGAGGGCCTGACCCCGGAGCAGCTGGCACGACGGTCCGTCCCCCCGTCGACGATGTCGCTGCTCGGTCTGATCCGGCACCTCGCCGAGGTGGAACGGGACTGGATCACCTGGATCACCGGCGAACCGCTGCCGAAGGTGTACGGCGAGCACGACGCGGACTTCCACGGAGCGGTGGCCGACCGGGCCGTGGTCGACGCCTCGTACGCCGACCTGGAGCGCGAGCAGGCCGCTGCCGACGCGGCCCTCGCCCGCCATCCGGACCTGAGCGGGCGGCTCCCCGAGGACGGGATCGCGGTGCGGGAACTGATGGTGCACAGGATCGAGGAGTACGCCCGTCACTGCGGACACGCCGATCTGCTGCGCGAATGCGTCGACGGAAGGGTCGGTCAGTAGCGGGACCTGCCGTACCGCCGCCGACCGGGGGCCGTCCCGACCCGCCGGCTGAGAAGCACGCCTCGGCACCTCCTCGACTTCCACCCACCAGGGGCGTTCGCACCAGGAGGCGTTGGCATCGCATGTGGCCGACAGTCCGTGGCCTCGCACGCGCTCCGCACGAGCAACGGATCGGAAGCGCTCACCGGCCGCCCGTCGCCGCTCAGCACCACCGGCGAGGGCACGAACCGCACGGCCTTCCGGCTCGTCGGTCCGTGCCCGGAGCCGTCGGGGTCCGGGGCCGCTGGGCTCGCTCCGGCTATGCGTCGCGCCCGTGCAGCAGCAGGCCACCGACCAACAGCGCGGCCGCGGCCCACCCCGCGAGCACGCCCAGGCCGCTCCACGGACCGATGGGCAACTCTTCGAGATGGACGGTGGCTTGGACCGCGAGTCCGGCTGCCATGGGCGAGACCTGCTGGAGGTGGCGCTGCCACTCCGGATCGTTGACCACCTGGATCACGACCGGGAAGAGGTAGAGCAACCCGAGCACGATCCCGATGGCGGTCGCCGCTTCCCGCACCGCCGTCGCCACGCCGAGGCCGATCAGAGCGATCAGAACGAGGTAGACGACCGAGCCCACGGCCGCTCGCAGGGTCGGGCCGTCCCCCAAGGACAGCGGCGCATAGCCGTGCGCCTCGGTGAATCCGTTGGCGGGCAGGAGGTGACGGCCGAGGAGCAGGGAACACAGAACGGCAGCCGCCCCGGAGACCAGGACCACCGCGGTGAGGACCGTTGCCTTGGCGCTGAGGACGGCGAGGCGGTTCGGCACCGCCATGAGCGTGGTGCGGATCGTCCCGGTGCCGTACTCACCGCTGATGGCCAGCACCGCGAAGACGGCGATGGCCGCCTGCCCGACGGTGACGCCGGTCAGGGCGAGCTTCACGGCGTCCTGACCGCACCCCGCGTCCGGGCACTTCACTGCCTTGGCGGCGCCGCCGCCGACGGCCGCGGTCAGCACGACGGCGCAGAGGAGCAACCCGCCCGTTTCCCCTGCGGTGCGCAGCTTCGTCCATTCGGCGCGCAGGGCGCCGCCGAAGTGCCCCCACCACGCACCGTGCGCCGTTTCCGTGCCCGGTGTACCGCCCCGGAGGATCATGCGTCCCTCCCGCGCAGCCGCACCACGGCCAGGCCGAAGGCGAGCACGGCGTATCCGCACGGCACGGCGAGGCCGACCCACGGTGCCAACGGGTAGTAGCCGGTCGACGGCTCGTACACGCTGAGCACCTGCGCGTACCGCGGCAGGGTCTGCTGGACGGCGAAGCCCGCAGCCGGGGTCACCCGCAGCAGCCACTCCGAGGCGCCCGGGGGCAACACGCCGGAGGTGGCGAGCAGGAAGGGCAGCACGATCGACGCGACGACCAGGGCGACCGCGGTGCCGCTGCGTCGCACCAGGGCGCCGACACCGAGGGCGAGCACGGCGGCGGTCGCGCAGAGCAGGCCGGTGCCGAGCACGACGCGCACTTCGGTCGCCGCCGTGACCGGAAAGACGTGGAAGCCCCTGCCCCGTGCGCTGCTCTCCCCGACGGGAACGGTGATCGCGGCGGCCACCAGGCCGATGGCGAACGCAACGCTCCCGACCACCATCGCCTTGGCACCGAGTACCCTGCCCCGCAGGGGAGTTGCCGCCATGGTCGTGCGCAGCAGACCGCTCCGGTACTCACCGGTGATGAACACCGTGCCCACGGCGATCACCACGATCAGCCCGGCGAAGGTGCCGACGAGGAAGTTCTCGACGGAAAAGCCGACGCCCATGACGGGCCCGCCGACGACCGGTGCGATGTCACCGGCTCCGGTCACGGTGAAACCGCCGCCGTCGGTCTGGACGAAGCCGGCCCCCATGGAGTTCGTGTAACTGCCGGACGTGCCCGCGTCCCCACCCACCTGGGTGCCGCGCCACGCCCCTTGGGACCAGTCGCCGGTGAGGGCGGGGCGGCCGAAGGCCCCGACGGCCACGGCGGGGCTGAAACCCGCACCCGCGGGCGTGTCCAGCTTCGCCTCCGGTGACGTAGCGAAGAGCCCGGCCTGCACGGTGCGCGCGAGTCCGGACAACTTCGCATCGCCGATCTCGGTCCAGTGGGAGCCATCGGCCGAGGTGAAACCGGTGAGAAGGTCACCGGAGCGGACCAGGCGCAGCCAGCGCGGGGAAACCTCCCCGGAAGGTCCCGCCGTGTCGTGGACGTAGTCGTGCTGCATCCGCACGCCGTGGCCGCCGGTGGCCATGACGGCCGCGTACGGAGCCCCCTGGGCGAGGCTTTCCTTGACGATGATCCCGGCCTTCGCCCAGGGTTGGACGCCCCGGACCGTCATGCCGGCCCCCGTGTCGGTCACACCGGTCAGCGACCGCAGGGGAACGGTGAGGGCACCGTCACCAGTGAGCGTCTTGTGGACGAAGTAGAAGCTGTCGTTGACCGCCTCGCCACCGGGCCCCTGCGGATACGGGGCGGAGTCGCCGCCAGGGGCGGGGGCGGCCGTGCCGAGCAGACCGACCGCGACGGTCGCCAGGAGCGCCCCCGCCATGGCGAGGACCCAGCCGCGCACCGTGCGGAACTTCGTCCATTCGGCGCGCAGCGTCCTGAAGGACCTGCCCCGCCCGGTGCTCCTCGTGGCCGGGGGGCGGACAGGGGGAACCGGGGTCATCGCGTCCCCTCCCCCGCCGGAACTCCCCGATACTCCACCGCGTCCCGGGTCAGCTCCATGTACGCCTCCTCAAGCGTCGCCCGGTACGCGGACACCTGGGAGAACGGCACCTCGTTCCGGGCGAGCAGGGCCACGACCTCTTCGTCGGACAGGCCCGTGACGTCAAGGGTGTCGGAGCCGGTGGCGAGAACGGTGGCGCCCGCGCCGTGCAGGACCTGGGCGGCACGCGGGGGCTCGGGGGTCCGCAGGACGACCCGGCCCCCGGACGCCTCGGCGAGCAGTTCGGACACACTGGCATCCGCGACGACCCGCCCCCGGCCGATCACCACGAGGTGGTCCGCGGTGTCTTCGAGTTCGCTCATCAGATGGCTGGAGACCAGGACGGCTCGACCCTTCCGGGCCAAGGACGACAGGAAGCCGCGCATCCACACGATGCCATCGGGGTCGAGGCCGTTGAACGGCTCGTCCAACATCACGACCGGTGGGTCACCGAGTAGCGCCGCCGCGATCCCCAAGCGTTGACGCATGCCCAGGGAAAAGCCGCCGGCCTTGCGCCGGGCCGCGGGACCCAGGCCGGCCTGTTCCAGGACCTCGTCCACCCGCCGGGTCGGCAGGCCCTGCGAGCGGGCCAACCACAGCAGGTGGTTGCGGGCGGTGCGGCTCGGTTGCAACGCGGACGCGTCGAGCAGCGCCCCCAGGTGCCGAAGGGGGTGACGCAAAGTACGGTACGGCACCCCGTCGACCAGGGCCTTTCCCTCCTCGGCCGCATCGAGGCCCAGGATCACGCGCATGGTGGTGGACTTGCCCGCTCCGTTCGGTCCGACGAAGCCGGTCACCCGTCCGGACCGTACGGTGAACGTCATCCCGTCCAGGGCCAGACGCGGACCGAAGCGTTTGCGCACACCGATGACCTCGATCGTCGCTTTCGCACTCTCATCGCTCATGGGCCCACCCTGTGGGGGAGCGGGTTACAGGAACCGAACGACCACTGTCATCTCGCTGTTAGGGGTCCCCGCTTAGTCTGGCCCGGTACACGTCCTGGGGCGGCACCGAGAGGGGAGCACACGGATGACATGGGACCCACCCCGACGGCTTGCGGGCCTGACGTCCCGGCTCGGCCCCCACCGCGGCACTGCCCGCACCCGGTTCACCGCCTTGTACGTGATGCTGTTCCTGCTGTCGGGGACGACGCTCCTCGCCATCGCGGCCGTGGTGTCGTCCGGCGGATCGCGCTCCAGCCAGATCGCCCCCGACGGCAGCACCGATCAGCCCGCCACGGCCGGGCAGGTCCAGGAACGCATCGGCGAGTTGGAACGGCAACTGGCCCGGGCGCACGACACCCAGTCCCAGCGGGTCCTGATCGGTTCCGCCATCGCCCTCGGCGTCATGGCGGTGGTCTCGGTCGGCCTCGGCTGGTTCGTCGCCGGCCGGGTGCTGCGCCCGCTGAACCTGATGACCGTGGCTACCCGTCGGATCACCGCCGACAACCTGCACGAACGCCTGGCCATCAGGGGCCCCGACGACGAGGTGAAGGATCTCGCCGACACCATCGACGACCTGCTCGGCCGTCTGGAAGACTCCTTCGACGCCCAACGCCTGTTCGTCGCCAACGCCTCCCACGAGCTGCGCACCCCGCTCACCACGATGCGGGCCTCCCTGGACGTGGCCCTCGCCAAGCCGGGCCCGCTGTCCGAGACGACGGCCACGCTGGCCGCCCGGATGCGCACCGAACTCGACCGGGTCGACCGGCTGCTGGAGGGTTTGCTCGTCCTGGCTCGCAGCCGGCACGGTGACTTCACCGACTCGGCGCACCTTCCCCTCGGCCGAGTCGCACGGGACTCCCTGGCCGGACGGGCAGAGGACGTCACGGCCAAGGGCCTGGCCGTGCGCGACGATCGGATCGACGACTCCGCGTGCGTACGGGGCAGTCGGACGCTGCTGCGTCGCATGGTCGAGAACCTGGTCGACAACGCGATCACGCACAATGCCCCCGGCGGCTGGATCAGCGTCGCGGTACGGGGCGAAGGGGACGGCGCGGGCACGGTGTCCCTCGTCATCGAATCCAGCGGACCGGTCCTCGACCAGCAGCGGGTGGCGGACCTCGCACGACCCTTTCGGCGCCACGGCGCCGACCGGACCGGCAGCGACCAGGGCAGTGGTCTCGGCCTCTCCATCGTCGCGGCCATCGCCCGGGCCCACCACGGCGCCCTGGACCTGCACGCACGCCCCGACGGCGGGCTGCGCGTCACCCTCGTCCTCCCCCGTGCGGCCGGCAGGATGGCGGCGGAGGCCCCCGGCGCCGAGACGGAACCGGCACGGTGAGGGTCTTGGTGGTCGAGGACGCCCGCCCCCTCGCCGAAGTCATCGCCGAAGGGCTGCGCGACCAGGGCATGGCCGTGGACGTGGCACATGACGGGGTCGAAGCCGCGACCAAGCTCGACGTCCATGTGTACGACGTCATGGTGCTCGACCGCGACCTGCCGGGCATCCACGGCGACGTCCTCTGCCAGATGACCACCGAGCGGGAGGGGCGCGTGATGGTCCTGATGCTGACCGCCGCCGGCTCACCAGGCGACCGCGTCAGCGGCCTGGCCCTGGGAGCCGACGACTACCTCACCAAACCCTTCCACTTCCCCGAACTCGTCCTGCGCATCCGCGCCCTGGCCCGCCGTCGCCCTGCCGCCCGGTCCCGCACGCTGGGCGCAGCGGGCATCGCACTCGATCCGATGCGCCGCACCGTCAGTCGCGACGGCCATCCGCTTGACCTGTCCGTCAAGGAATTCGCGGTGCTCGAAGCCCTCCTGAATGCCAGTCCGGCCTTCCTCAGCACGGAGGACCTGCTCGAACAGGTCTGGGACGAGCACGCGGACCCGTTCACCAACACCGTCACGGTGACCATCAGTCGCCTGCGCCGCAAGCTCGGCAATCCGCCGGTCATCTCCACCACTCCCGGCGTGGGGTACCGGATCGTCGGACCGGCCGTCCCGCCCGCGTGAGCAGCCGGCAGACGCCGGCCACCCACCGGCTGGCGACTCATGCGCTCAGAACGGATCGACCGCGACATGGACAAGCTCGTGACCTGGGCCAAGAAACACATCGGTCTCACGATCAAGGCCGTCAGCCGCCCAAAGGACACCTCCGGATTCGTCATCCTGGCCCGCCGCTGGGTCGTGGAACGGACCTGGCCCCGGATGATGCGGGTCCGCCGACACCCACGCGACCACGAACGACTCGTCCAGCAGGCCGAAACCCCGATCACCTGGACCGCCATCACCCTCATGACCCGCCGGATCACCACAGCACGCAAGCTCCCTGAACGGTTTCCGCCCCTACCCCGACGAGGCCCCCACGCTCTCAGGCCCTGCCTGCACAACCGCGGCGGTGGGGGTTCCGTCCTGTTCCGGGAGCAGCTCGGGCATCGCCTCCACCAGCACCACGACGCCGGTCACCTCACCGGCCCCGGAGCGGCCGACCCACACCGGGTAGGTACCGTCCCCGGTCGTCGCGAAGGTCATGAGCTCGCCGCCGGAAGCCCCGTCCCAGGTGCGCTGCATGAACAGGGAGTCGTCGTCGATGTCCTCGTACCCGTCCAGGTCCGGCTCCCCCTGGATCAGCCCCCGCTCGAAGAGCGCGACGAGCGGCTCCCAGGCCCCGGCGTCGGCGAAGCAGCCGGTGGCACTATCAGTGCCGAAGCCGGCTATCTGCTGCTCGATGAACAGCCGGGGATCGTCGTCCGGTCCGAGGGCCATCTCCCAGGTCGCCGCGGGGGTCTCGCTGATGAGCAGGCGGATGGCCGTGGTTTCCGTGGTCGTGACCTCAGCGTTCCGCCACTCGCACTGATGGCTGAAGCGGACCCGCGCCTCGTCGAGTGCGTACTCCCCGGGCGGGACGGGGACCGTGATGTGCGGCCCGTCGCCGCGGTCGACGTCAGGGTCGGAGACGGCCAGCAGCCCGCTGGGCACACGCAGGGTGCCGACCCGGCGTGGCTCCACGACGGTCATCTCGGGGTGGTACCCGTCGGTCACACGCGCCCCGGGCCGGAACAACTCGTTGATCGGCCCGGGCTGCGCGGGGCACGGCGGACGCCAGCAGGTGGCGGGGACGTCTCCGTCACCCGGCTCTGCCGCCTCGACCACCTCAGCCGCCTCGAAGACTGGCGGCTCCATGAGCCCGTGTACCTGGGCCGAGAGCAGCGGCCACTCCCCGAAGGCGGGGCGGTCCATCCAGCGTTCGTCGTCCCGGAGTCCGGGCGAGGTGACGGAGGAACCCCCGCCCTGCCCCTGCCGCTCCTCCGTCCGTCGGCCCCTCCCGTCGGGGAGGAGGTCCACGGTGATGCGCGGGCACGCCTTGTCGAACTCCGCCATCTCCGGGCCCGTGTAGTACCAGCCGACGGAGCACCGGCGCAGCAGCCGTGACGGGTCGTCCAGCAGCCGCATGTCCAGATCGTAGGTGCGGCGGCCTTGGGCGTCGTAGACCCACAGCCCGACGTAGTGGTCCCGCCAGGAGACGAGCCGCACCTCCAGCGGAGCCTCCCGGCCCGTCTCCCGGTACACCACCACGTACGAAAGCCCGGCGGCATCCCGCTCCCGGGCCTTCTCGGCGGATATCGGCCGCCAGGGCGCACGGGCCTCCAGGTCCCACGCCTGCGCGTACCCCACCTCGACGACCATGACCGCTCCTCTTCCTGTAACCCGCCTTGGTTCTGTGCTGGGCTGCAAGGTAGCCGCTGCCTGTGACACGGCCCCACGGGGCGGGCGGGCGGCCGGCTCAGGTGCCCAGACCGTCGTGAGCTACCCCGAGTTGGGGACTGCTGCAGGATGGGGGAACGCCTGACCTGGCTTGCCGAGAAGCGGCCTGCAAAGGTGCCACCGTGCCCAAGCCGTATCCGAAGGAGCTCCGTACGTCCCGGCCGTGTATCCGGAGTAGCTGCCGGGCAGCCTTTCCCCACGATCACTGAGGCGGTGGCCTGGTGGAGAGGCGGTAACTGTGGGGTGGTTCAGCAAGTGGCTGGAGGACTCGGATGACGACGAGGAACGGTCCTGCGAGATCTATCACCTGAGCGACAACGATCTGGCCGAGGCCATAGCGGTGGCCCAGGACCACGACAAGGCCATGCCCAACTTGACCACCTGCAAGTGCGGCTACTACCCGGCCACCGGCTAGTACTCCAGCTGTAGAGCGTGATCACGTCCCTGGTCGACGCTCGTAGTGGCTGTGCGGGCACCGTGTTGACGGCATCGTTGCTAGCGGCTCCGACCTGTCGGCGAGGCGTCGAACCTGTGCGGTGGTCAAGGGGAGTGAGCGAGCGGGCGATGAGTTTTCCCGACAGCGGGAGTCCTCCTTCCGTCACCGCGATCGCGGACGATCACTCAGGGAAGGACGACCACCATGACCACCAACCGCACCCTCACCGTCCCGGGCGCACGCCTGTGCTACGAAGTCCGCGGCGCGGGACCGCTGTTGCTCGTTATGGGAGCGCCGATGGCCGCGCAGGAGTTCGCACCGCTGGCTGATGCGCTCGCGAGCGACTACACCATCGTCACCCACGACCCGCGGGGCATCTCGGGCAGCATCCTCGACGACCCTGAGCAGGACTCCACGCCCGAATTGCGGGCGGATGACGTTGTCGCTCTCCTGGACGCCCTCGGAGCCGAGTCCGCGGATGTGTTCGGCAGCAGCGGTGGTGCAGTGACGGGGCTCGCGTTGGTCGCGCGGCATCCTGGGCGGGTACGCACGCTTGTCGCGCATGAGCCTCCGCTGCTGGAGCTGCTCCCCGATGTCGCCGAGCAGCGCGCCGCAACCGACGACATCATCGAGACCTTCCACCGGGAGGGGGTGGGGGCGGCGTGGGTGAAGTTCATGGCCAACGCCGGATTCGACGTCGGCGGCAGCGCGGACGGTGCCCCCACCCCGCCGCCGGGGGAGCCGTCGGAGCAGGACCTGGCCAACAGCGCCCGTTTCTTCGCCCATGAGCTGCGGGGCACCGCCCACTACGTGCCTGACATCTCCGCGCTGACGGGCGGGGCGACCCGTCTCGTCGTCGGCGTCGGCGTTGCCTCAGCGGGCCTTCTCACGTACCCGACCTCCACGGCACTGGCCGAACTGCTCGGCACATCGCCGGTCGAGTTCCCCGGTGACCACGGCGGCTTCCTCGGGCAGCCCAAGGAGTTCGCTGAGACGCTGCGGCAGGTGCTGAGGGGCGAGGGGGCTAACGGGCCGTTCACACGCTAGTACTCCGCACAGTCCGAGTGCGGCATCTGTCGATCGTGATCCCGCTGGTGGAGTCCAGTGCGGCCACCGTTGATCATCGTGAGTTGCGCGGACCAACGATGAGACGGTGGCCGCAGGTCACAGCATGGATTCCACTCGCTGGCGGGAGGCGTTCGAGGAGGTCATGGGCCGGATCGTGGGGCGGGTCGCTCGATTCGAACCGCGGCGCCGGATCGGGCGGTTGGTGCTGGGGCCGCTGTCAGACCTGCCGGGCAAGAACTGCTGAACGATCGCGGAGTGGGCAGGAGAGGCCCGCCCGTACAGGATGCAGCACCTGCTGCACCAAACCTCCTGGAACGCCGGTGCCATCCGCCACGATGCCGCGGTGCCGGTCGTCGACGAGACCGACGACGTGAAGAAGGGCACCCATACCGTCGCCGTCCAGCGCCAGTACACCGGTACCGCAGGCAGGGTCGAGAACTCCCAGGTCGCGGTGTACCCCGTCTAAGCGGGCGAGCGCGGACACGCGGCTGTGGACCGGGAGCTACACGTCCCACGCTCCTGGACGTGCGACCCGGACCGCTGCCAGGCAGCAGGGCTCGGCAAGTACACCGTCCTCGCGACCAAACCCGAGCCGGCCCGCACGATGATCGAACGGTTCCTCGACTCCGGGCACCGTGTCGACTGGGTCGCCGGCGACAAGGTCTACGACGGCAACCCGAAGTTGCGGTCCGCCCTGGAGGAACGCGGCCAGGGGCAGGTCGAGCGGACGATCTTCCAGTGGATCACCCGGTACAACGAAGAACGCCTCCACTCCGCGCTCGACTACGTTCCGCCCGCCGAGTACGGGCAAGCCTTCTGGCGAATCCAGGAACAAACCCCGCAGTCCGTCCAAACCAAGATCACTGGATCTCTAGGGAGCTCGGGGCAGCTCAGTCGTGCCGGTGATCCGATCCATGCCCCGCTCAGCAAGTGACTTGCCAGCATGATCCGCTGAGCCGCCAGCGCCACTCTGCCGTGGACGGCTCGGACACGGGCGCTCAGTGCATCCGCCTCCCGTCACCCGTGCAGCCGACTCCGGCTGTCGACAGGGGGGCGAGCAGCTCAGCGAAGGCGTCGCCGGCGGCCGGGTGGGTGGAGAGGAGCACCGCACCCCGGGTCCCCCCGGAGGAGCTCGTCGTGCTCCACCCCTCCTCACAGCCCAACAACACCGCCCACGCATCACAAGCATCCGGATGGGCGGAGAGGAGCACCGCACCCCGGGTCCCCCCGGAGGAGCTCGTCGTGCTCCACCCCTCCTCACAGCCCAACAACACCGCCCACGCATCACAAGCATCCGGATGGGCGGGAAGGAGAGCCGCACCCGCTGCGCCGGCCGCTGCGGGGAGGCGCTGCGGAAGGGCTGCTTGCCGTTGGCTCCAGGGCGGCACCCAGGTGTCCAGCTCCTCGAGCCGGGCCGGGAAGGTCCGTCCCGCCTCCCGGACCAGCAGCGGAGCGAGGCCGGCGGCATGCGAGCGGAGGGTCGTGATGAGAACGGGGAGCCACGGCAGCAGAACGTCGTCGGGGAGGCGCCCGAAGGCGTTCGACACGGCCTCCACCACCACGTCCGCAAGACCCGGTACCGGCTCCAGGGCGTGGACGAAACCACTGAGGTAGCGCGGGTAGGAGGGCACCACCAGGGGGTTGGCGAGCAGCTCGTCACAGCGTGCGCGCAGCTCGTCGCGGGTGAGCGTGCCCAGCTGCACCTGTGCCGCCCACAGCAGCGCCGTCTTCGCGGGGTCCTGTGGATGGGACTGGGCCACGGCCAGCTCCAGCTGTGCCCTGTCACACCCCAGGGAGAGCGCCAGGCCCTCCATGCTGAACAGGAAGCCGAGCATGGCCGCCACTTGTCCGACCGTCGCGTCCTCGTCGCGGAACGCCATCGGCAGCAGGGTGCAGTAGTGGGCGTATCCGGTGCGGACGAAGGACTCGATCCAGGGCGGCAGCACCGGCTCGCTGGTGCGGTAGTACGCAAGGAGCCCGCGTGCCCGGCGCAGCACCTCAGGTGCCCCGTCGACCGTGCGCTCCCCCGCCAGGACGTCGAGGGCACGGGTGCCGAGCTCGTCGGCCAGGCGTCGACCGCCCAAGTACAGGATGGCGTCCTCCACGGCCGCGAGGGCCTCGGCGGTCGTCGCCTGCGGTGCGTACGCGCTGCGCCGCAGGCGCTGCTCCAAGACCTGTTCGAGGCTCACGCCTTCGTAGCCGAGTTCGATGAGGGCTCGCTGGTGGGTGCCGAGAGCCAGGTCCCATGACTCCTGGATCGACTGCCCACCGAGCCGCCGCTCCCCCATGACCGGCCGTGCGGCACCGTGCGGCATCAGGCGTCGCAGCATCCACAGGACGTCCGAACAGGCGCGCAGCTCCGGTCGGGAGGTCATGTCGAGCAGGGCCCGCCGCACCCCGCGCTGCTGGAGGTTCAGCCCCAGGGGCGCCAGGCGGTCGTGGACGTCACGGGCGAGGGGTGGGAGGGCTTCGTAGCCGACCTGGCCGATCCGATCGCCGCCCATCATGATCTCGACGAGGCGGTGCACGTCCCGGCGCCCGGGCACGCTGTCCTTCTCGATGCAGGTGACCGCCGCGTCCTGGAAGTCGTACGGGGTGGGCTTGGCCCGGTCCCGCATCCCTGCGAGCAGGAGGGAGGTCTCGAAGACGGCGATCGCATCGGCCGTGGAAGCGAGGTAGCCGTTGCGGCGGGCGGCGCGGACGATCTCGACCGACCAGCCGAGCAGTTCGGCCTCGTCGAGGGTGTCGAGGACCGGTGGTAGGCGGAGGAAGCCAGTGAGCCGATCGCCGGCCGGCCGGCCGGCGAGGGGGACGACGGACTTCGTCGCCGCCCTCTTCGCCGCCGTCTTCTTCCTCCCCGTCTGGCCTTCCAAGCGGTACGGCTGCACACCGGTGCGCTTCAGGTTCTTCGTCCACTGCGTTGCGGCGATCGACACGGAACCGGAGGCAAGCCCGAACTGGGCCTCGATGGCGCTGTTGCTGGAGGGAATCAGTCCGTACTGCCAGGTCGTGGCCGTGCGCGGGGAGACGTCGAAGCCGTCGCTCCCGTGCACTCCGAACTCCTCCACCCGGCTGGCCGCGTGGAAGGCTCCGCAGACGTACAGGCAATCCGCCGGATCGGTGCCGGTCGCAGTGAGGTGCTCGCGCATGCGGGTCCACATGTAGCGCTCGCGGTCCTCGTCGACGCGGACGCGGTCGCCGGCGCCCGGGGCGAGTCGCCGGAACAGGCTGCCGATGAGGAACATGACCTGGCGGTAGGTGTCGTGGTCGCTGTCACCGAGCGGGACCTCGACGTACTGGTGCCACCACTCCGACCAGTGCCGCACCTTGCCGTGGCGCAGCAGGTGCTCTTCCAGCTCGGCGAAGCGCGGTCGCAGGTCTCCGATCTCGATGCCGACCGCTTC
This sequence comes from Streptomyces sp. NPDC058872, assembly GCF_042743065.1. Classification (NCBI taxonomy): domain Bacteria; kingdom Bacillati; phylum Actinomycetota; class Actinomycetes; order Kitasatosporales; family Streptomycetaceae; genus Streptomyces; species Streptomyces sp. NPDC058872. The sequence continues at coordinate 24,039 of NZ_JBHYMK010000052.1, read as the reverse complement.
TCCGTGGAGCGCGGCCTCGGGGCCGTCATCCTCCTGGGCCGGGGTCTCGGCCTGATCGTGGCGCGCGTCCCACTGGAAGACGTGGTCGGAGGAGCGGTCGACGAGGACCAGTTCCACCCCGGGGGTGTCGAGGGCGTAGGAGATGGCCTGGTACTCGGCCGATGCCTCGGTGATCGGGGCGACGACGGACAGGGGTGCCCAGTCGGGCGGAAAGCCGTCGATGTCACTCGCGAAGGCCTGTACGGCAACCGGAAGCCGGCAGTTGCGGAGTTCGGTCAGGAGCGGCGTCATGTCCTCGCAGAGTTCGAGGTAGACGACCTTGGGTTGTTTCTCGCGCAGTCGGCGGGCCATGGCGAGGGCGGAGGCCGGTGAGTGGTGGCAGACGGGGAAGATCTCCAGCGGCTCCGCCACGGCGCGGTCGACGTCGTCGACCATGCCGATGAGGATGCCTTCCAGGGCATCGGTACCGCTGGCGAACTCGGCCGCGGCGTGCTGCAGTTGTCCGCGCAGCTCGGCGAAGGGGGTTCCGGTCATGACAGCTTCGCGATCGCTTCGCGGCCGCCCTCGAGGAACTCGACCCAGGAACCGCCCTCTTCCTTGCCTCGCGGCTCGACGACTCCGTGCAAGTACTTGTTGAGGATGGCGAGGTCCTCCGGCTCTCGTCGGGCGAGCGTGCCGACCAGTGAGGAGGCGAGGGCGCGGGCGGTCAGGGTGCGCTCGCCGAAGAAGTTGCTGTGCAGGATCGAGTCCTCCAGGACTCCGATCTGCTCGGCGGTCGAGAGGGCGGACTCCAACTTCTCGTCGTCACTGCCGGCCGCGGCGGCGGAGGCCCTCAGGTCGGCGAAGCTCTGGAGGAGGACGTCGAGGAGCGTCGGCGGCACGTCCAGTTCGATGGCGTGGCGGCGGAGGAGTTCCTCGGTGCGGAAGCGGACGATCTCCGCCTCGCTCTTCTTGTTCGTCACGACCGGGATGCGGACGAAGTTGAAGCGGCGCTTGAGCGCGGAGGAGAGGTCGTTGACGCCGCGGTCACGGCTGTTGGCCGTGGCGATGACCGAGAACCCGGGCTTCGCGAAGACGATGTTCTCGCCGTCGGCGCCGTCGAGTTCGGGTACCGAGATGTACTTCTCGGAGAGGATCGAGATGAGCGCGTCCTGCACGTCGCTGGTGGAGCGGGTCAACTCCTCGAAGCGGCCGATGGTGCCGGTCTCCATCGCGGTCATGATCGGTGACGGAATCATCGACTCCCGGGACTGGCCCTTGGAGATGACCATCGACACGTTCCACGAGTACTTGATGTGGTCCTCGGTCGTGCCCGCGGTTCCCTGGACCACCTGGGTGGAGTTGCGGCTGATCGCGGCGGCGAGGAGCTCGGCGAGCCAGCTCTTGCCGGTGCCGGGGTCTCCGATGAGCAGCAGACCACGGTCGGAGGCGAGGGTGACGATGGAACGCTCGACGAAGCTGCGGTCGCCGAACCACTTCTGCGCCACCTCGCGGTCCAGCCCGTCGGCGCGTTCGGAGCCGAGGACGAACAGGCGGACCATCTTCGGTGACAGCCGCCAGGAGAAGGGCTTGGGGCCGTCGTCGATGGACTCGAGCCAGTCGAGTTCCTCGGCGTACTTGATCTCGGCGGGGGCGCGGAGCAGGTCGGACATGTGCGGTGCCTTTCGGTGGTGGGGTCAGGTGAGGAAGGTCTTGAGTTCGTGCACGAGCTTGTTGATGTGTCCGGAGACCACCGGGGTGCCGAGCGCCTTGAACCGCTCCCGGAACCAGGGGTTGACCTCCTGCCGTCCAGAGCTGGTCACCGAACCGACCGGAATGAAGCGGACCCCGGATCGGTGGACCGCTTCGATGCCTTCGAACAGCGGCTGCGAGCGGTCGAACTCGTAGAAGTCGGAGATCCAGACCATGACGGTGTTCTTCGGCTCGGCGATCTTCGGTCTCGCCATGGCCATCGCCACCGGTCCGTCGTTGCCGCCGCCCAGGTTGGTGCGGAGGAGCACGTCGAACGGGTCGTGCACCCACGGGGTGAGGTCGATCGCGCGGGTGTCGTACGCGATGAGGTGGACGTCCACCTTGGGCAGTCCGGCGAAGATCGAGGCGAGGATGGTGCAGTTGACCATCGAGTCGACCATGGAACCGGACTGGTCCACGACGACCACGAGCCGCTGTGGGGTGGTCCTGCGGACGGTGTGGCGGTAGTAGAGGCGGTCGACGTGGAGCCGCTCCTCCTCCGGGCTCCAGTTGGTGAGGTTCTTCCAGATGGTGCGGTCGAGGTCGAGGTTGCGGAAGACCCGCTTGGGCGGGATCGAACGGTCGAGCTCACCGACGGTGGCCTTCTCCACCTGGGTGCGGAGCACTTCGGCCACCTGGTCGACATAGCGCTTGATCAGCGCCTTGGCGTTGGCCAGGGCCACGCCGGAGAGGTTGCCCTTGTCCCGCAGGAGCTGCTCGATCAGGGACATGCTGGGGGTGAGCCGTGCGGCGAGCGCAGGGTCGGCCAGCACTTCGCGCAGGTGCATGCGGTGGACGAGGTCGGCTTCGATGGCCCCGAGTTCGGGGCCGAGGCCGCCACCGCTGCGCGCCCCGCCCGCCGCTCCCTCGGCGCGCAGACCGCCGGGTGGACGGCCGAACGAACGCTCCAACCACCCCGTGTCCGATTGCCAGCGGGCGAGTTGTCCGGCGGACACCGTGCCGGAGCCGGTGGCGAAGACGTTGAGCAACAGCTTGGACGCGAGTGCGGCGCGCCTCACTTCGGCTGCCCGGTCACGGGTACCGTCCGGCTCGGGCTCCCGGGCCATCAGGCCGTCGAACTCTTCGGCCAGCCCCGGATGGCGCTGGATGACAGAGTCCACGGAAACGGTGGGGTCGAGCAGCGCGGCCGGTAGGCCGATGTCTTCGACGACGTCGAGGCTCGCCGATTCCAGGGAGGCATGCTCCTCGGAGTCGAAGAGCCGGGCGAGGAGTCGCCAGTAGAGGACTTGGCGTCGGTTGTCGTGGGGATCGGGCCCACTGGACGCCGATGGGGCGTGCCGGGGCGACGACGTGGTGGCGGGCGGTTCGGCGGGGGCGTCGGCCCCCTTCGACGGGGCCGGTGCGGCAGAGCGGTCGGTCATCGGCGCAGCAGCCTTCCGGCCCGCTCACGCAGCACCGCGACCGAGTCCGTGGCCGCCTTCTCCGCGCGCACCCCGGCCTTGTCGGTGGTGCCTCCGGCCCACGCGCCCGCGTGGACGGCGATCGTCTTCTTCCGGACCGTCGTCTCGACGGCGAGCGGTTGCAGGACGAACTCCCCGGCGTCCCAGCGGAGCAGCCCCAGGCACGCCCCGGAAGCGGCGATCGCCTCCGGGGAGAGCGGGCTGGCGACCGGAAGGCGGTCGGTGTCGACGGGCAGCCGGTGGCCCGCGAAGACGAACGCCGTCGCTCCCTCCTCGTCTTCCGCCGTGTACCCCTCCAGCAGGACGGGCACGGCGATGCGGGCCGGATGGCGGTCCAGCGGCGCAATGACCGGATCGGTCGTGGTGGAGAGGGCGACCCGGGCCGTGGCGAAGGGGTCGGCCGGTCCTCCTGCCCGGGCGCGTTCGTCGTCCCAGATCAGGTCGCCCTCGGAGGTGACGGGCATGGCGTCGAGCTCCATCGAGGAGCCCTCGCTCACTGCGGCCAGCAGCGACATTCGGGGCCGGAGCAGCTGCCAGAGGCCGGCACCGACGACGGTGTCCGGCTTGGGAGCGGACACCGCGGCCCGGACCAGCCTCGCTGGTGTGCCGTCCGCGGGTTCGAACACGGCGTGGACCTGGGCCTGTACGGCGGTGGCGTGCTCCTGCACGTCCACGCCGAGCGGCAGCAGACGACCGGTCACGGTGGAGGTGTGGGGGGCTCGGGTCGCTGCGGGCAGCGTCAGCAACAGGGCGCGCGCCCACAGGTCGGCCCAGCGACGGGCCGGGACGCGCTCCAGGGCTGCGCCCGGGCAGGAGGCGGCGAGTTCGGCCGAGAAGCCGTCGAGCAGCGTCGCCTGCCGGCGCAGTCGGGGGTCCGGGAGCATCGCGGAAACCACGGGTGCGGCACCGCCGACGAGTTCGTGGTCGATGCCCCGCCAGCCGGCGCGGGCGAGGTCGCACAACCAGGCCCGGGCCGCGGCGAGGACGTTCGCGGCGGGCTCCTCCCCGCTGCTGCCCTGCGCCGGCGCTTCGGGCGCCGGGCGACCGGTGACGTCTCCGATGCGGACCGTCAGGGCGTCGTGGACGGATCCCATGAGTGCGGAGCGGGCCGCCGCAAGCGCCACGAAGTGGTCTTCGCCCGCGGCACCGACAGCAGCCTTGTCCGCGGCCTCGGCGACGAGGCCGGCGAGCGGGCTGCCGACGAACGCGGCCCGGAACGCGGCAAGGCCTTCCGCTTGGGCGGGCTGTGGGCGGAGCAGTCCTCCCACGAGCGCCGCGTCGAACCCGTCGACGGCTTCGAGCGCCTCGTGCAGTCCGTCGAGGGGGTCATCGAGGAGATCCATGCGCATCAGGCCACCGCCCTCGTCGGCGGGAACCACTGCATCTCGGTCAACGGTGCCGTGGTCGGCTCCAGTTCGAGATAGGCGAGGTGCCTCAGGAACCTGTTGAAGACCGGGGCGGCGGCCGAGGCGTCCCCCTGGGCGGGGCGCGTGGCGGTCATGGCCGAGAGCAGCGTCGGGGCGTCGGCCTCCCGCTCGACCGCGTCCACCTTCAGATAGCGGGCGACGCGCTCCGCGCCGTACTGGAGGACGGCCTCGGTGACGAGGGCACGGAGGTGGTTGCAGAACGCTCCGCGGGCACCCCCGCAGGGACGGTTGTTGTTGGTGCTGCAGGCGAACGCGTACGTCCCGGCGGCGATCGAGGACACGTACACGCGCCCTATGTCGGACCCGCTGGACACCACGCCCTGCAGGCGTCCGTCCGCCAGTTCGACGAACGGCACCTTGGCCAGTTTCCGTGGCCGCGCGGGCAGTACCACCCGCGCCGCACTCGACTTCTCCCAGACCGACAACACACTTCTCCCATGCACGCCAAAGGGGACGCTCACGCCGGAGCGGCGGAACAACGACGAACCTAACGGGGCCCACTGACATCGCCTCTGGACGTCTCCCTCAGAGGGCTTCTGGCGGTACGTCACGGCCCTGCACCGGAGAAGTCCGCGGGGAGCGGAACACGGCTGGGGAGGCGTGCGCGGAGGGGTCGGGTGCACGACGGACAGGAGGGCGCGGCGAGGCGCGGGAGGGGTTCGCCGGGCGTCCCGGCGCGCCGGCTCCGACCGGCCGGCGCATCCCCGGGGCGCCCGGTCCGCCTACCGCTCCCGCGCCCTTCCACACCGTCCTACGAGGGGGCCGCGGAGGATCCGGCCCCCGGTTCCGTCACCGAACCGCCGGTCGCCCGGCCCGGCGCCGCACGCGGGTCCGTTCCTCCGTGGTGAGGCCGCGGAGCGTCCACAGTCCGTGGAGCGCCAGCAGCGGTTTGGCGACCAGCCACTCACCGGGCCGGTAGTCGTCCGCGCGCACGAGCCTCTCGGCGAGATCGGGGCGCTGCCGCCACAAGTACGCGCGTGCCTTGAGCGCATGGGCCGGTTGTGAGGCGATCTTGATGCGGTCGACGTCCTCGATCAGGGGGATCACCCGGGTGACGTTCTCCCATGTCGTCCTGCTGCGTTCTTCGAGGAGCACCGTGCCGTGGAACGCCAGGACGGCCCTCGCGTACTGGGCCATCAGTCGGGCCTCGGGGACGTCACCGCCGACCGCGCCGCCGCTGAAGACCAGGCGCGCGTCTCGCGTGCGGCCGGCGGCAAGGGAGCGGATGCCAGCGCGGACGCGCCAGCGGTTGACGAGGTTGGCCCGGTCCCGGGGGTTCCGGTACCCCAAGACGACCACCGCCTCGACGGGGCCCTCGGCGTGCCCGACGAGGGTGCGGGACCAACGCCGGTTGAGCCACTCGCCCCACGCCAGGGCCGCCGCCCCCGCCACCGCCAACCCGGTCCTCCGTCGCATGCCGTGACCCTAGGGCACCGCGCGGCCGCAGGGGACGGCGGCGGTTTCGCGGTCGTGTGCGGCCGGCCCGGGGCGTGCTGCGGGAGCTTCCGCGCAGCACGCCCCCGCCGGCCTGCGGCCCCTACGGGCGGGTGTAGCTGCGGATGCGGTAGCGGAGCTCCGACGTGGAGCGGAGCCAGCCGGTGTCCGCGGTGATCTGCCACGCCGGCTCGATGGTCGGGGCGTGGGTGTCCCCGGTCACCGGAGTGTCGACCTCGGTCACCGAGAGCGTCCTCGCGTACGGCAGGGCCGCGCGGTACACCTCGCCACCCCCGATCACCCAGGCCGTTGCCGCCCCCCCGGCGGGGACGGGCGACCCGGAGACCAGGGCCAGCGCGGCATCGATGGATCCGGCGCGCTCCGCGCCCTCGGCCGCCCACCGGGGGTCGCGCGTCACCACGACGTTGCGCCTGCCGGGCAACGGACGGAACCGCGCCGGCAACGAGTCCCAGGTCCTGCGCCCCATGATCACCGGCTGCCCGAGGGTCGTGGCCTTGAAGTGCGCCATGTCTTCGGGGAGGCGCCACGGGATGCCGTTGTCCGCGCCGATCACGCCGCTGGTGCTCTGCGCCCAGATCAGTCCGATGTGCACGTGCTCGTCCGCCCCGCCGTTCATACCGCGACCGGAGCCTTGATCGCCGGGTGGTGCCGGTAGTCCAGCACCTCCACGTCGGCACGGGCGTAGTCGAACATCGAATCGGCCTTCCTGAGGCGCAGCTCGGGGAAGTCGAACGGGGTGCGCGAGAGCTGCTCGGTGACCTGGGTGACGTGGTTGTCGTAGATGTGGCAGTCGCCACCGGTCCAAATGAAATCGCCCGGCTCCAGGCCCGTCTGCTGCGCCACCATGTGGGTGAGCAGGGCGTAGCTGGCGATGTTGAAGGGGACGCCCAGGAACAGATCGGCGCTGCGCTGGTACAGCTGGCAGGAGAGCTTGCCGTCGGCGACGTAGAACTGGAAGAAGGCGTGGCACGGGGCGAGGGTCATCCGGTCCAGCTCGGCGACGTTCCAGGCGGAGACGATCATCCTGCGGGAATCCGGGTCGCGCCGCAGGGTGTCGAGGACCTGGCTGATCTGGTCGATGTGCTGCCCGTCGGGCGTGGGCCAGGAGCGCCACTGCACCCCGTAGACCGGGCCGAGCTCGCCCTTCTCGTCGGCCCACTCGTCCCAGATGGTGACGCCGTTCTCCCGCAGCCAGCCGACGTTCGAGTCGCCGCGCAGGAACCACAGCAGCTCGTACACGATCGACTTGAGGTGCACCTTCTTGGTGGTGACCAGCGGGAACCCCTGTGAGAGGTCGTAGCGGAGTTGGTGTCCGAAGACACTCCGGGTGCCCGTGCCCGTCCGGTCCGCCTTGGCCGTACCGGAGGTGAGCACCAGTCTCAACAGGTCTTCGTACTGAGTATCCGCCACGGGGATCGATTCTACTGCCGCCCGCCGGGCGTGCTCGACACGCCCGGCCGCTGGGGTCCTTCCCCGGCGCGGCACCGACAGGACGGACGGAAAGCCGCCGCCGGTCGGGCCGGATCTCCTCCGCGCGTGCGGCGGGCGCTGCGTCGCTGCCCGTCGCGGTCCGGGCGCGCCTCAGGTCGCGAGGGGCCGCAGGGCTCCGTCCGAGCGGAGGGCGTCCAGGGTCGGATACCCGTCGACGGCGAGGATGAGGTCGGCTTCGGCGAGCAGGGAGCGGAGGGCGTGGACGACGCCGTCCTCGCCGCCGAGGGCGAGCCCGTAGGCGTACGGGCGGCCGATGTCGACCGCCGTGGCCCCGAGGGCGAGGGCCTTGACGACGTCGGCGCCGGTGCGGACGCCGGAGTCGAAGAGCCCGGGCAGGCCTTCGGCGGCGGCGCCTCCGGGGAGCGCATCGAGGGCGGGCAGTCCGCGCGCTCGCGGGACGAAGGTGCGGGCCCGCCGGGTTTCCGACGCCCGGGAAATGAGCAGGACCACGGCTCCGCAAGGTGTGATCATTCAGGGATGACGCGCACCTTCGAAGACCTCGTCGCGGAAGCCTCCGGGGCTCCGGTCGACGGCTGGGACTTTTCGTGGCTCGACGGCCGGGCCAGCGAGGAGCGGCCGTCGTGGGGGTACCACCGGCTCCTCGCGGAACGGCTCGCCACCGCGTCGGCGGGGCTGGACGTCCAGACGGGCGGTGGGGAGGTGCTGGACACGGTTCCGGTACTGCCGCCCACGATGGCGGCGACCGAATCGTGGCCCCCGAACGTCGCACGGGCCACCGAGCGGCTCCACCCCCGGGGGGTGGTCGTCGTCGCCGACCCCGACGAGCCGCCGCTGCCCTTCGGCGACTCCGCGTTCGACCTCGTCACCAGTCGTCATCCGGCCACCGTGTGGTGGACGGAGATCGCCCGGGTCCTGCGCCCGGGCGGCAGCTACCTCGCCCAGCACGTGGGTCCCTCCAGCATGTGGGAACTGGTCGAGTGGTTCCTCGGGCCGCAGCCCGAGGCGGCCCGGGCCCGTCACCCCGACGACGAGGCCGCCGCGGCGCGCGCCGCCGGGCTCGACGTGGTGGACGTGCGCGCCGAACGGCTGCGCGTGGAGTTCCACGACGTCGGCGCGGTCGTCTGGTTCTTGCGCAAGGTCATCTGGATCGTGCCGGGGTTCACGGTCGACGCACAGCTGCCCCGGTTGCGCCAGCTGGACGCGCGGATCCGTGCGGAGGGACCGTTCGTGGCCCACTCCGCACGGACCCTGATCGAGGCCCGGAAGCCCGCCGCACGGGTGTAGGGCCGGCCCGACACGCCGGCGGGGCGCCGCCGGAGCCCGCGGTGCGCCGCCGGAGCCCGCGGTGCGCCGCACGGTGACGGCCGCACAGGCCCGTCCCCCGTGGGGGCTTCTGCAGGAGCCGCGGGGAGAACGGTCGGCGCCGGTTCACCCCGCTCCGGGATCGCTCCGGGATCGCTCCGGCGATGGCCCGTTCGGGTGTCACCGGTGTTCCCGTGCGATGACCACGACCTCGTCCTGCGGATGCCAGTACCGGACCTGTGCCTTGGGCGGGTTGAGGTGGAGGCCGTGGTCCGGGCCGGTCGCCGGACGGGAGCGGTATCCGATGGCGCGGGCGCCCCGTCGGGCGGCCGACTCCACGACGGTGGCGAAGGAGGCGGTGCGTCCGGTCGTCACGTAGTGCCCCGCGGGGTGGAGGTGGAGGGCATTGCCGCCGGGGGCGAGGAGCTCCTCGAACACGGTGGCGAGATGGGGGCTCTGCGAGATCTGGGTCATGAGGAGCCCGACGAGCCGGCCGCTGACCACGTAGTCGGCTCGGCGGCCGTGGGGACTGAGCAGCCGGTTGCGGTCGTCGGCCATTTCGATGACGACCGGTACGGGGCGACCGGCCTCCCGTTCCGTGGCCCGCAGGTGGAGGAGGGTGACGAGCGTCTGGTCGTCCGGATCTGCGTGGCCCGGTCGGTGGTCGGGGCCGAGCACGATCACCGAGTCGTATCCGGTGGGGTCCAGCGCGTCCGTCGTCTCGTGCGAGGTGGGTTCGCCGGACCGGTGGCGCACCGCCATGCGGGCGCCGGCTGCTTCGGTGGCCCCCCGGATGCGGGTGAGGGCATCCGCGTCCGACCCGGCCACGACGTCGAGGGTGGAGCCGAGCGGCGTGTGGAGCGCCAGTCGGTCGACGATCCGGTGGGCCCGGCGGTTCCAGCCCAGGAGGAGGACGCGTTCGGGTCCTGCAGGGGATTCGGGCGGCGCCTGGACGAGTGCCGTCGGATCGTACGGGGTGGGGGTGGAGGACAGTCGGGTCGACCGTTCGTCCTCGGCGATCACGAGGAGCGCGTCGTCGGCGAGCAACCGCACGCGACCCGGGGGGTTGAGCGCGACGGTTCCGTCCCGGTGGACGATGCCGACGGCCGTGGACACGGGGCAGGCGCGGTCGGCCTGTTCGAAGGTCAGACCGGACAGGCCCGGATCCCGCAGGGTGTGGAACTCGTGCCCGGCGAAGTCGAGGAGTTCCTGGTGGACGAGGGAGAGTCCGGGACGTCGTGCGCAGTCGACGAGGAGCCGTGCTGCGAGGTCGTCGGTGCCGAGGACGGTCGCCAGGGGGCCGCCGGCCAGCCGGGCTGCGGTGAGGTAGTGGTCGTCGCGCACGGCGGCGACGACGCGTACGGGGTGCCCTTCCCCCACGGCGGCCGACAGGGACAGCAGGGTCTTCACGACCTCGACGTCGGCGCGGGGGTCGTCATGGGGCAGGACGAGGACGCTGTCCGCGGTCCCGGGACTCACCCGGGCGAGCGCAACGGGGTCGGTGGGACGGCCGCTGCGGCAGATGACCCGCGTGCGGCCCGTGGTGCCGACGGCGGCGTGGAGGTCCTCCTCCATGGAGGCCTTGTCACGGTCCGCGAGCAGCGTGACGACGCGGCGGCGCCCGTCGGTGTGGGCGGCCACCAGTTCGGAGACGACGGTGGGGACCTGTTCGGACCAACCGAGGACGACGGTGTGCCCGCTCTCCAGGACCCTGGCGTGTCCCCGTCCGAGGGCGATGACGCGGTCGGTGAGGCCGGCGGTGATCAAACTGACCAGCGTGGAGACGTAGAACAGTGCGATGAGGGCGAGGAGCACGGAGAGGGCGACGCGCAACGGCGGGCCCACTTCGCCGCCGAGGCGGAGGGTCTGTCCGGTGTTGCGCCACACCGCCGCGACCCTGTCGCCGAGGGAGGCGGGGGCCCGCTGGTCGGTCCAGGCCAGGAGCGTGCTGACGGGGACGACGACCGCCAGGCAGACGAGGGCCAGCCAGGCGCAGAGCGCGGGCGTGCCGCGGGTGAGCGTGGTGTCGAACCAGTAGCGGAAGCGCGCCCGGACCGAGGGGGGACGGTACGCGGGCCGGTCGGGTGCTTCTCCGATCCGAACGGGGCCGCCCTCCTGCACCGCGCCCCGCTGCCCGGGAACCACCCTTTTGCCTTCTTTTTGCACAGGGGCAGCGTCCCGTCCCGTCCTGGACGGCGGGGCGGGATCGGGGCACATTCATCCCTTCGTGATCCGTGGGGAGGGGGCAGGGGGGCACGGGCGATCAGGCGTGCGGATCGACCGGGCCTCCGCGCGGCCCCGCCGGACGGAAGCGCACGGGACGGTTGAGTGCGCTGGTGCGCACGGCAGTTGAGTACGGGTGCTCATGTCCGTGCGGCCCGGTTCCCGGAGGATGGTCCCCTCAGCGTTCCACCACGGATCCAGGGAGACCCCCGTGCTCAGCCGCCTCGCCGCCCGCGTCGTCCCGTTCTTCGGCCGACTGACCGTCACCAAGGACCCCGGGGTCCGCGTCGAGCCGGGCAGCATCCTGGTCGTGAACCACACTTCCCTGGCCGATCCGGCGCTGGTGCTCGCCGCGCTCCGCAAGGAACTCGCGGTCGAGCCCGTGCTGCTGGCGACTTCGGGACTGTGGCGGGTGCCCCTCCTCGGACGGGTCCTGACCCGCGAAGGTCACGTGCCCGTCCACCGCCGGTCGTCCCGTGCCGCGACCGCCCTCGACCACGCGGCGGTCGCGCTCGCCTCGGGCCGGCACGTGATGATGTACGCCGAGGGACGCATCCCGCCGCGTCGGGACGCGTCCGAGAACCCGCCGGAGGTCTTCCGCACCGGGCTCGCCCGGCTGGCCCGGGACACGGGGGCGCCCGTCGTGCCGATCGGCCAGGCCGGGGCCCGGCGGATCACCTCGGGCGGACGGGTGAAGCAGATCGCAGGAGTGCTCACCGCGCCCATCCGCAGGCCGGGGCTGCACGTCCACATCGGGGCGCCGCTGCGACTGCCCGAGGAGGTGACCGCCGCGACGGAACTCGCCCACGGGGCCGTGATGGCGGCCTGGCGGACGGCGGCGGGTGCCCTCGGCGAGCCGGCAGCCCTGGTCAGAACACCGACAGCCCGGTGATGGTGGTGAAGCGGTCGAGGGCGGTGACACCCGCCACCGAGTTCCCCCGGCTGTCCAGTCCGGGGCTCCACACGCACAGGGTGCAGCGCCCGGGAACGACGGCGACGACCGCCCCGCCGACGCCGCTCTTGCCCGGGAGACCGACGCGGTAGGCGAAGTCACCCGCCGCGTCGTAGGTGCCGCAGGTGAGCATGACGGCGTTGACCTGCTTGGCCTGGCTGCGACTCAACAGACGGCTGCCGTCGGCGCGGAGACCGTGCCGGGCGAGGAAGCCGGTGGCGAGGGCGAGATCGGCGCAGGACGCCTCCAGCGAGCACTGGCGGAAGTACTCCCGGAGCAGGTCGGAGACGGGCCCGGTGATGTTGCCGTAGGAGGCCATGAAGTGGGCCAGGGCCGCGTTGCGGTCGCCGTGGGCGGCCTCGGAGTCGGCGACGCCGTCGTCGAAGGCGAGGTCCGGGTTGCCGCTCTCCGCGCGCAGGAAGGCGAGCAGGCTTCCGGAGGCGTCGCCGGTGAGGCGGTGCAGTCGGTCGGTGACGACGAGGGCGCCCGCGTTGATGAACGGGTTCCGCGGAATGCCGTTTTCGTACTCCAATTGCACGAGGGAGTTGAAGGGGTCACCCGAAGGCTCCCGCCCCACGTGGGCCCAGAGTGCGTCCCCCTCCCCCGCAAGGGCGAGCGCGAGGGTGAAGACCTTGGTGACGGACTGCGTGGAGAAGGGGCGCCGCCAGTCCCCCACCCCGTAGACGGTGCCGTCGAGTTCGGCGACCGCCATGCCGAAGTCACGGGGATCGCCCGCGGCGAGGGCGGGGATGTAATCGGCCGGGGTTCCCCGGTCCGTGAGCTCGGTGACCTCCTCGAGGATGCGGTCGAGCACGGGCTGGAACGAGGTGTTCGTGGTCACGCGCCGCCCCGCGCTCCGCGGTGGGCGGCTTCGGCGGCTTCGGCGGCCAAGCCGAGGTCACCGCCGGCCGGCGCGGCGAACCAGCGCGCCACCTCGGCGTCCGTCACCTCGGGGAGGGTGGCCGGGGTCCAGCGGGGATTGCGGTCCTTGTCGACGACCTGGGCGCGAATGCCCTCGACCAGGTCGAGGCTGTTCAGGGCGGCGCAGGAGACCCGGTACTCCAGGTCGAGGGCCTCTTCCAGGGTGGCGAGGACCCGGGAACGGCGCAGGGCGGTCAAGGTGACCTTGAGGGCCGTCGGAGACTTGGCGAGGAGGATCTCGGCCGTCTCCTTGGCGGCGGGCACGCCGGCGTCGAAGAGGCGCTCGACGATCTCTTCCACGGTCGGGGCGGTGTAGCAGGCGTCGATCCACTCCCGTTGCTCGGCGAGGACGCCCGGCGGGGGTGAGGCGGCATGACGGGTGAGGGCCAGGTCCGCCGGAAGGTCCTTGAGGTCGTGGATCAGCGCGGGCAGTTCGGCGGTGGGCACGAAGCGGTCGGCCAGGCCGGTGAGCACCGCATCGGCGGCACCGATCTGGCCACCGGTGAGGGCGAGGTGGGTGCCGAGCTCGCCGGGGGCACGACCGAGGAGGTGCGTACCGCCGACGTCGGGGACGAATCCGATGCCCGTCTCGGGCATGGCGACCCGGGAACGCTCGGTGACCACGCGGACGGAGCCGTGCGCGGAGACGCCCACGCCGCCGCCCATGACGATGCCGTCCATGAGCGCGACATAGGGCTTGGGGTAGTGGGAGATGCGGGCGTTGAGGCGGTACTCGTCCTGCCAGAAGGCTGCGGAGGCGGAGCCTCCGGCGCGGGCGTCGTCGTGGATGGCCCGGATGTCGCCACCCGCGCAGAGTCCGCGTTCCCCCGCGCCCTCGATGACCACCGTGGTGACGGCCGGATCGTGCTCCCACCGTGACAGCGCGTCGTCGACGGCGAGGACCATGGCATGGGTGAGCGCGTTGATGGCCCGGGGCCGGTTCAGGGTGATGAACCCGGCTCGGCCCTCCGTCCGGAGGAGTACGTCGGGGCTTCCGGTCGGCACGATCACTCGGTCCCTTCGGGTGGCACGGCTCACTGTCCGGGCCACCGTACCGGGGCGTTCTCGGCGGACCGAGGGCCGGGCGGTCGGACGGGCGCTGCGGGAGCGAAGGGGGAACGGGGCGTGGGAAGTGGGGGCGGGAAGGACCCATCCGCTTCTCGCGGATCCTGATTGCACGGTGCACGGCCCGGTTGCGACCGCTACTCCGCATCCTCACGCGAGTCCTTCCCGTCCCTTCCATGGAACCACCGGTCGGACGGGGCCGCGAGCGCCGGGGCGGTCCCGGTGGGGGCCGCCGGGACGGTTCCGGCGGCGGTGACCGCCGGGGTGACCGCCGGGGGTGGTGCACGACGGTTCCCCGCCGTGCACGGGGCACGGCCACGAGGTCGTCGGGCACCGCCCCCGTCCGGTGCCTCCGGGTGCTCAGGCCGGGAGCAGGTCCTGTGGAACGCGCACTTGCCGGGGGGCGGAGAGACGCAGTTCCACGATGCCCCGGACGGTCGGCCACTCCTCGTCCAGGATCGAGTAGAAGGCGGTGTCGCGGACACAGCCGTCGAAGCCGCGGGAATGGGCGCGACGGACCCCTTCGCAGGTCGCTCCGAGGCGTTCGATGGCGATCCTGGAGCGGGTGTTGCGGGCGTCGGCACGCAGGGTGACGCGGCGGACGCCCCAGGTCTCGAAGGCGTGCCGGAGCATCAGGTACTTGGCCTCGGTGTTGATGCCCGTTCCCCGGGCGTCGCCGGCGATCCAGGTGTTGCCGATCTCGGCCGCATCCGGGACCGCCGTCAGGGGATCTCCGTGGGGCAGGCCGGGAACGGGCGGCCAGATCAGCGGCCCCCGCCAGTAGTCGAGTTCGAGGAAGCGGGTCGAGCCGATGACTCGCTCGTCAGCCGTACTGACCAGCGCGAAGGGTAGGCAGCGGCCTGCCGCTTGGTCGGCGAGGGCACGGGCGATGTAGTCGAGGGCCGATTCGAGGCCGTCGGGTACGGGGGTGAAGGCGTAGGCCGATCGGTCCACCCCGCCGGCCCGGGCAAGGGCGTCGGCGTGCCGCATCGCCAGCGGCTCCAGGCGCACGGAGCGCCCGGTCAGGAGAACAGGTACTGGCACGGAACCTCGGGTCTTTCACGGGCAGGGACGACCACCGTCGCAGGGAGTCCGCGACGGCAGCAGGAGGGGGTTCTCGCCGGGTGTCGAAAGCGTCGTGAGAATGACGAAACAGCAGGTGAAACGGTTCGTCACCGGATGCGAGGAGCATCAGTATGCAGCCACAACCGCTCCGAGAACAGAACCCCGGGAGAACCCGCGCCCACGCGGGGATGAAGCCTGCCGCGCACCCGTTATGACCCGTCTCACGGGGCGGACGGGGCCGCCCGCCAGTCGGACGGCCCCCTGCCTCAGACGCAGGTGGGATGGCCCCAGCCGTCGGTGTTCTTCGCGATGGTCTCGCCCTTGTCGTAGGCACGTCCGCAGCGGCAGCGCCCCGGGAACTTCGCCTTGAGCGTGCCGCCGGACGGGCGACCCCTCCGGCCCGCACCGCCCCCCGCGCTGCCGGAACCCGCACGGGGCGCAGAGGAGCGCGAACGGGGCGCGGAAGCGCGCGTGGCAGGCTCCGCCGGGGGCAGATCGGTGCCGCCCGCGGAGCCGATGGGCTGCTGGGTGCGGGCGCTGTGGCTGGCCGCGCGATCGGCGGCGTCGTTGAGGGGGTCCCCGTCGACCTGGTGCGCCGGGGTGTAGACGAACTGGACGTCCCGGTCGCTGAGCAGCCCGTCGATCCGTACCACCAGGTCCTTGTTGGCGACGGGGGTGCCGGCGGCGGTCTTCCAGCCCTTCCGGCGCCAGCCGGGGAGCCAGGTGGTGACGGCCTTCATGGCGTACTGCGAGTCCATGCGGACCTCGGCGGGCACGGCCGGGTCGAGGACCTCCAGGAGGCGCTCCAGGGCGGTGAGTTCGGCCACGTTGTTGGTCGCCCTGCCGAGGGGGCCCGCTTCCCAGCGGTCGACCGTCCCGTCGGAACGGCCGATGACCCATGCCCAGGCCGCGGGGCCGGGGTTTCCCTTCGACGCGCCGTCGCACGCCGCGATGATCTTTTCCGTCATTCCACGATCCTGGCACGGCGCGGAGGCCACCGGTCCGCCCCGGCCCCGCTCGGCCGCCCCGGCCCCGCTCGGCCGGCCCGGAACGCCCGGGGCGCGGAGCCCGGCGGGGCAGCACGCGCGCCCGGCCCCGTCAGAAGGCGCCGTAGTTGACCTGCCAGGTGGGCAGGCCCATCCTGCGCCAGAGGGCCACGACGCGATCGCGGTCGTCCAGGGAGACGCGGACCGCGTAGCGGTGGCGCACGTGGGCGTCGAAGAGCTCCGCCTTCACGAGGTCGTCGCCCCGACCGTCGCCGGAGGCCCGCATCCACAGTTCGTCGTAGGGCACCTCATGGCGGGCGAGCCATTCCTCGGTGAGGGCGCGGTGGTCCTCGCTGCGCCCGGAGAGGAGCACGATCCGGTCCCGCTCGGCGCTCCGGAAGGCCCGCAGGGCGTCGCGCACGGAGTCGTTCAGCAGATCGCGGTCACAGCGGCCGAAGTCGTACGGACCGCGGTCGACGCGCAGCGCGAGGGTGCCGTCGATGTCGCACATGACGGCGGAGGGGAGCTCCGGGTCGGGCACGTACGGCTCGACGGCCGGGAGGTCGTTCATCCAGTCCGCGGTGAGCCGCCAGCCGCCCCGGGTGGCCTTGGCGTGTGCGGCGGCGAGCAGGCGGATGACCTCCTCGCCGACGGGGCGGTCGCGGGTGGCGTCACGACGCACGCACTCGTCGACGGGCACGTCGGTGAAGTCGTGGACGACGAAGGCGGCGAGGCCGGCCACGGCCGCCTTGAGCCGCTTGGGGACGTGCGGGGTCAGGTGGGTGTTGTCGACGACGACGTCGAAGCCGCCGGCCACGGCCGCGCGGACGGCGGCGTCCTGGACGTCGAGCACGGTCTGCTCGTGGCGGTGCGAGCGGGCGGGATCGGCACCGGGGCTGCGGTCCGTCGCGGGGAGGTCGAGCATGGCACGCAGGTCATCCAGGTTGACGCGGCGCACCCGCCCCTCGGCTGCCGCCTGGAGGGCGCGGGCGGCAGTCGTCTTCCCCGAGGCCGGCAGCCCGGTCATGACGTGAACGACGGGCACGGTCAGTTCTCCTTGTCGTGGGCGAAGGGGTCGTTGGCTTCGGGGCGCACCTGTCGCCAGGAGAGGAGTTCGGTGGGGCGCCCGTCGAGACGGAGGAAGAGGGCGGCACGCAGTCCGCGATCGGGGAGGCCCGCGGCGGCACGGGCGAAGGCGCCCCGGTGTCCGGCGTGGTGGGAGAGCGTGGCGAACGCCTCGTCGACGGCCCGCTCGCGGTCCGCGGCGGCCGTCTCCAGCCGGGCGATGACCTCGCGCACCCAGGCGTCGAACTCGTCCGGGACCTGTTCGAGGAGCGCATCGAGGGGTTTGCCCCCGGAGGCTTCGACCTCGGCCACCGAGCAGCCGAGCCCGGAGGCCAGCTCACCGGCCGGATGCGCGGCGAAGCGCTGGATGCCGTGACTGCGCCAGATGTCCCGCTCGGTCACGCCGGTGATCACCTTGTGGAGCCGGACGTACTCGCCGAGCTTCGCCTTGGCGCGCAGGCCGGAGGCGAAGCGCAGGACGAAGCCCTCGGCGTCGGTGCCGGTGGCCGGACGGCCTCCGGGCAGGGTGCTGGACTCGGTGAGGGCGACGAGTTCGTCGACCTCCATGCCGGGCCAGGAGCGGACGACGGCGCCGAGGGGCCGCCATGCTCCGGCGGCGTCGGCGAGCGGGAGTTCGGTGCCGTCGGGCCGGAAGGCGGCGAGCAGGACGAGGTCGCGGCGGTCGCCGTAGTTCACGACGATGCGGTTGCCCGGGTAGAGCGCCTCGGCGAGGTAGGTGACGCCGCGGACCAGTCCCGTGGTGTCGGCGGCGTCGAGGCGGCGCTGGGCCCAGGTGGCCTGGCCGCTGGTGAAGGACCCCTTCGAGGCGGCGTGCCAGCGGCCCGCGTAGTGGAAGACCACGGCGAGGCTGCCGTCGACCTTGTCGTACACCTCGAAGGGCTCGTCGGGCAGCGGGGGCGCGTAGGAGCGTCCGGCGGCGTGCTCGGAGAGGTTGAAGAACTTGGGGAGGGGAAGCGCGACGACCCGTCCGGTGACGTCGTCGAGGACGAGGCCGCGGCAGCGCGTGGTGACCCGGTTCCAGTGCTGGGCGTACTGGCACGCCCGCGTGTACGTGTAGATCGACAGCGGCAGCTCGGGGTGGCGCTTGCGGGCGACGTGACCGTCCGCGAGGGCCGCGGCGAGCTCGTCGGGCGGCATCAGGTCGTGCAGAGTCAGGGGCGCCTGGCCCATGGGGTCCCTCCCGGGTGTTCGATGATCCATTCTCGGGTCGGTGCGGCCGGGAAGCACAGCGTTTTTCCGGCGCGGGGTGTCGTCGGCGGCGCCCCGCGCCGGCTCCCGATCCCGGGCGTGTCGGTGGTTCCCCGTAGACTCGCGTCGCCCGTCGGTGACGGAACCGGCGCAGTCGAAGGAAGCGAGCCCCATGAACCACGCGGACGGCACGGCACCGATCTACGCCGAGCTCATACGGGAACGGGGGGATGTTCCCGGTGACGTCCGCCAGGTCGCCGAGGAAGTCCTGCGGGACCTGAGCCGTGTGATCCAGATGCCTCCGCAGGGGATCCCGGGGCCGCAGGACTCCGTCGCACATCCCGGCGCCCCGCACCCGGGTGCCGGTGGTCCGATGGGCGTGGGCGGGCCCGCTGGCATGGTCGGCCAGGCCGGCGCCGTCGTCCCGCACCGGCCGATGAACTGACGGGCTCCGCTCGGTCCGGGATCCGGAGCCCCGTCCGTCTGCGGCGGGACCGCGGCCACCGGAACCCGAGCATCGACATCCGTGTCAGTGGCGCGTGCCACGCTGGCCGCAGGAACGACCCGACCCTCATGGGGGGGCGGGCGCGCAGGCTGACGTAGGGACGACCGCATGGCCGAAGTGTTGCTCTTCCACCACTCGCTCGGGTTGACGGAGGGCGTGGGCGCGTTCGCCGACGGACTGCGGCGGGCCGGGCACGTCGTGCACCTGCCCGACCTCTACGGAGGGCGGACCTTCCCGGACCTGGAGACGGCCGCCGGCTTCGTCCGGGAGGTCGGCTTCGACGTGCTCGTGGCGCGGGGCGAGCGGGCCGCCGAGGGGCTGCCCACGGGGATCGTGTACGCCGGCTTCTCGCTCGGCGTGCTGCCCGCACAGAAGTTGGCGCAGTCCCGGCCCGGCGCCGCCGGTGCGCTGCTGTTCGGTGCGTGTGTCCCGCCCCTGACCTTCGGCGCGGCCTGGCCGCAGGACGTACCGGCGCAGGTGCACGCGATGGACGCCGACCCGTACTTCGTCGGCGACGGCGACCTGGAGGCGGCGCGCGAGCTGGTGGCCGGTGCCGTGGACCGGGAACTGTTCTTGTACCCGGGGAGCGCGCACCTCTTCGCGGAGCTCGGTGCACCGGAGTACGCGCCGGAGGCGGCTGCGCTGTGCATCGAACGGGTGCTGTGCTTCCTGGCCGCCGTGACGGGCTGAGCGCAGCCGACCGGGGTCGGCCGATCGGCTGACCCCGGTGTCAACCGATCCGCCGGGGGAAGGGGGTCGGACGGCCGACCGCACGGGGTGGACACGGATGGAGGATCGAGGCGGGGCCGCCTCGGGACGGCCCCCGCGTGGTCATCGCAGCGAGGAGTCCGACATGCCGCAGTTCCGCCGTCCGCCCCGTGCCGCGGGGCCGCTCCTGCCCTGTGCGGTGATCGTGCTGCTGCTCACCGGCTGCTCCGGAGGAACGGTTCCGGCCGACCGACCGCCGGCGCCCGCCGCATCCGCACCCAGGGTCGGAGCCGTCCCCGACGGATCGACCGCCCCCGGTCCTCCGGGCACCGTGACGCCGACGCCGGACGGCACGGCCACGTCGGAGACCCTGCTCGTCACCGACTTCGGCGCCCGTACCGTCACCTTCGTCGACTCCGCTCGGGGCGCCGTCGGCTCCGTGGAGGTCGGCACCGCCCCGTACGGACTGGCCGTCGGCGGGGACGGACGGGCCTGGGTGGCGACCGCCGAGGGGGTGGCGGTCGTGGACACGGTGCACCGCGAGCGGCTCGCACTGATCCCGTACCGGAGCGACAGCGGGCCGGTGGCCACGGGCGAGTACCGGGGCGGAGGCATGGGCATCGCGCTCTCCCCGGACGGTCGGCGGGTGTACGTGGGGGTCAACGTGCCCGGCGGGAACGGTGCCCTGGAGGTGATCGACACGGCGGCGCTGGAGGTCACGGACACCGTCCCGGTCGGCAGGCGCCCGTTCGACGTCGACGCCTCACCGGACGGTACCGAGGTGTACGTGACGAACCACGACTCCTTCGACGTCACGGTCGTCACCGCAGCGACCCTGGAGCCGCGCCGGGTGGAGGTCGCCCCCTACGGCACGGAGGGCGGGCTGGGCTCCTGGCTCAAGCCCCACTACGCGGCGGTGCGCCCCTCGGACGGGAAGGTGCTGCTGCCCTTCGAGGGGGAGCGGCTCGCGGTGGTCGATCCCCGGACGGGCCGGACGACGGTCGAGCCGATGACCGCGGACACGCACCAGCACGGCACCGCCGTGACCTCCGACGGGAGGCTGCTGGTGGTGGGCACCGGGCCGATCGAC
Source organism: Streptomyces sp. NPDC058872 (assembly GCF_042743065.1). Classification (NCBI taxonomy): domain Bacteria; kingdom Bacillati; phylum Actinomycetota; class Actinomycetes; order Kitasatosporales; family Streptomycetaceae; genus Streptomyces; species Streptomyces sp. NPDC058872. Next base: position 3,462 of record NZ_JBHYMK010000052.1, on the reverse strand, counting down.
CCGGCCGTGGACGAAGGGCCCTCGCTGACGGTCCGCGGGCCGGACGGCACCGAGCGGGTCCATCCCTTGGAGGGCCCGCACGAGAACGTTGCGGTGTCCCGGGACGGTCGGACCGCCTATGTGACGGGAGGCTTCACCCGGGACGGTTACTGGGACGGCCTGACCGTCGTCGATCTCGGCACGGGCGGGACGCGGCGCCTCCCGGCGGGCTCCCGGCCGCTCGGGATCGTCGTCCTCTGAACCGGCGCCGACGGAGCGGGTCGACGGGTTGCCGACGAAGTGACCGACCCGGCGGGTGGTCATGCGTGCTGTTCCGCCTTCCGCCTCCTCGATGCCCCGGCAACGCGATCCGCGGTCCTGCGAGCGGAACCCCGACGGTTGCTCAGAGGCCCACGATCAGCTGAATGCAGACGATCTTGACCAGGATCGCGAGGGCGAACAGGGTCGCGTAGCCGGTGTTGACCCTGCTGTCGGAGACCCGGCTGTTGGCGTACGCGGTGATGGCCGGGTTCCCGACGTAGCCGGCGAGCAGTCCCATCGTGCGGGGTCGGCTCTGGCCGAGCAGACGGGCGACGAGGAGCACGGAGGCGTAGCTCAGGACGGCCGCGGCGAGGAGCACGGCCAGCAGTTTCAGACCGAAGAGGGAGAAGGCGTCGCGGCGGAAGGCGTACCCCGAGCTGAGGCCGACGCAGGCGAGGAAGACCAGCAGGCCGATCTGGCGGAGCGTGAGGTTGGCGCGGGTGGGCAGGACCCACACGAGGGGGCCGGTGCGCCGCAGCCGACCGAGGACCATCGCCATCACGAGGGGCCCGGCGGCGGTGCCGAGGGACAGCGTGGTGGAGCCGATGGTCAGCGAGGGGATGCCGAGGAGGAAGCCGGCGGCGAGGCCGAGGCCCATGCTGACGGCGCTGACCTCGCTGACCTTCGCCTCGGTGTCACCGAGGAAGGCGGTCACCTCCGCGGTGCGTTCCCGTGGCATGACGACGCGGATCCGGTCGTCGAGCTGCAGCAGCAGGTCCTCGTGGGCCAGGAGGTCCTGGTCGCCCCGGCGGACCCGGGTGGCCTTCGCTCCGTAGCGGTCGCCGAGGGCGATCTCGGCGACGGTACGGCCGGCGAGGTCGGGGTTGGTGAGGAGGATCCGGCGGTAGTCCACGACGTCACGGCGGTCGAGGAGGTGGATCGGGGCCGGTTCGCCGAGTGCGGTGGTCCCCGCGGCGACGGCCCCGGGACCGCCGACGAGGACGACCTGGTCGCCGGGGGCGAGGGCGTCGAGGTCGCGGACGACCCCGGGCGTGCCGCCCGCCGGCCGGTGGACGCTGGCGAGGAGCTGGCCCTCGGCCGCTCCGGGGAGCCCGGACCAGTGGACCGCCCGGGTGACGTCGACGGTGCGGGTGACGAGCTCTTCGGGGAGTCCGCTGCCGGGGTCGCGGCGCCCGGGCCAGTTCCGTACGGCGGCGACCGCGGCGACGAAGAGGATGGTGAGGACGACCGCGAGGGGGTAGCCGATCGCATAGCCGGTGGCGGGTTCGGTGGGATCGGCGGAGGAGGCCTGGGCGGCGGCGAGGCCGGGGGTGGTGGTGCCGATGCCGGCGTATCCACCCGCGAGGTAGGGGCCGCCGATGCCGAGGACCGTGCCGCCGAGGAAGCCGACGGCGAGGGCGGTGACGACGAGGGCGACGACGGCCCCGGTCATCACGGCCAGTTGGGGGCGGAGCTCGCGGAAGAAGGCCGGCCCTGCTTCGAGGCCGACGGTGTACACGTACAGGGCGAGACCGAGGACCGGGAGGCCGGCGGGGACGGCCGGACCGATGTCGGGATCGAGGGCGCCGAGCAGCAGGCCGACGAAGAGCACGCCGGCGGCGCCGAGCTTGACGGGACCGAAGCGGACCATGCCGAAGAGCGATCCGGCCGCAATGACGATAAAAAGGGTGAACCACGGATAGTCAGCGAAAAATTGCCACATGGGCTTACTGAGCCACATTGGATGGCCTCTTGCACGCTCATAGGGAAGGGCGGACAGCGTGACGCGACCGAGGATTCTCGTGGTGGGCGCAGGATTCGCCGGAGTGGGCTGCGTGCGCCGGCTCGAGCGGCGACTTGCCGAGCGGGAGGCGCAGATCACCCTGCTCTCGCCGTTCTCCTACCAGCTGTACCTGCCCCTGCTCCCCCAGGTGGCGGCGGGGGTCCTGACCCCGCAGTCGGTGGCGCTGTCGCTGCGGCGCAGTCAGCGGCACCGGACCCGGATCGTGCCGGGTGGCGCGGTCGGCATCGACACCGCGGCGAAGGTCTGCGTGGCGCGGACGATCTCCGGCGAGTACGTGACCGAGCCGTACGACCACCTGGTCCTGGCGCCCGGCAGCGTGACCCGCAGCTTCGACATCCCGGGGCTCGCCGAACACGCGCGCGGGATGAAGACGCTCGCCGAGGCCGTCTACATCCGTGACCACGTGATCGCCCAACTGGACCTGGCGGACGCCAGCAACGACGACGAGGAGCGGGCCGCGCGGCTGCGGTTCGTGGTGGTCGGCGGCGGTTACGCGGGAACCGAGACGGCGGCGTGCCTCCAACTCCTGACCCACAACGCGGTGAAGCGCTACCCCCGGCTCGACCCCGGCCTCATCAAGTGGCACCTGGTGGACATCGCGCCGAAGCTGATGCCCGAACTGGGCGACAAACTGGGCGCCGCCGCCATGGACATCCTGACCAGGCGCGGCATCGAGGTGTCGCTCGGCGTCTCGGTGGGCTCGGTCGACGACGAGGCGGTGACGCTCACCGACGGGCGGGTGCTGCCGAGCCGGACGCTGATCTGGACGGCCGGCGTGGCCGCGAGCCCGCTGATCGGCACGCTCGGGGCGGAGACGCTGCGGGGCCGGCTCGTCGTCTCCGCCGAGATGGACGTACCGGGCCTGGACGGGGTGTGGGCGCTGGGTGACGCGGCGGCGGTCCCCGACCTCGCCAAGGGAGAGGAGGGGGCGATCTGCCCGCCGACCGCCCAGCACGCGATGCGGCAGGGCAAGGCCCTCGCCGACAACCTGGTCGCAACGCTGCGCCACGAGGAGATCCGTCCGTACACGCACAAGGACCTCGGGCTGGTGGTGGATCTGGGCGGGATGGACGGGGTGTCGAAGCCACTGGGCCTGGAACTGCACGGAGCCCCGGCACAGGCCGTGGCCCGCGGCTACCACTGGGCGGCGCTGCGGACGAACGTGGCCAAGACCCGGGTGATGACGAACTGGCTGCTCAACGCCGTCGCCGGCGACGACTACGTGCGGACCGGGTTCTTGGCCTCGAAGGCCGGGACGCTGCGGGACTTCGAGTACACGGACGCCTATCTGACGCCGGAACAGGTCCGCAGTCACACCGCCTCGTTCCGCGGGGCGGTCGGGTAGGGCGGCGGGAGCCCGCGGTGCCGGGACCGTTGCCGGCCGGCACCGCGGGCTCCCGGGCGGGCGCGTCCGTCAC